>JAEYNI010000075.1 GCA_023412635.1 Bacillota bacterium | reverse complement strand
GGTCTTTTATTCTATTTTCCAGCTTCTGTTTATATTCTATGACAACTTCAGGACTTCTATTTGTAATCTGAGAAATAATGCTTTCCATATAATCCGCTTTTTGAAGCAAACTGCTTCTGAGTTCATTACCCTCTTTTTCACGCATTTGAATAAGAGAAGCTACAGCAGTCTCCAAGGCTTTATTTAAAATGCTCCAAAGCTGTTCCTCATCATCTTCGGTCTTTTCAATTTTCAGTACATCTGGAAATCTAGATATCAACGAAACAGATAAATCGTCCTTTAGGCCATACTTTCCCTTAAGCTTTTCAACAGCCTGTATGTATGCACCTGCCAAAGCTTCATCAAGCATGACACTTTTTGAATCTTCAGACCGGTCTTCAAAGGATATAAATATGTCAACCTTACCCCTGAAAATGCTCTTTGAAACTACTTCTCTGACACGTTCCTCAAGATAGGCAATCTGTCTTGGTAACTTTATATAAAAGTCAATATAACGATGATTAACACTTTTTATTTCTACGGTAAATTCTTTACCATTTTCATTACAGGTTCCTCTTCCGAACCCTGTCATGCTTCTAACCATATTATCTCCCATCTACGCGCATAGGGCGTACACAAATAGTTATGAAAAGACCACAACAAGTGATTATGTCTACTCCCGTATCCGCAAAAATCCATAAAGGAGGTTAACTTTTGAGCAGTCCAATTGTTGCTAACACAAATTTCACTAGTATTATAACACAAATTAGTATTAATTAAAGAATTATTTACTTCTTTTCTTATTTTTTATCAATTTTTCTTCCATTTACTTCTGATATTTAGCTATTACTAAAAATTATTACCAGATTAGAGTTAATTAATGCTTTTCCTATTCCATAAAAAATTCTTATCAAGAACAAGGTTATCTTATTATCTTAAATAATTTCATAACAACAAAAAATGAGGGTCTCCCCTCATTATATTTTGCCATATGTATACATTTATACTATTTCATTTTCAATACATTTTCTATAGCCTGTTGAACACGAGTTTTATCAAAGGGCTTGACAATAAAATCCTTTGCACCCATTTTTATTGCATCTATAACCATAGATTGCTGTCCCATTGCCGATACCATAATGATTTTCGTGTTGGGTGAAACAGATAAAATTTCCTTGATTGCCATGATACCATCCATTTCAGGCATTGTTATATCCAATGTCATGATATCAGGTAATAGTTTTTGAGCCTGTGAAATGGCTTCATGCCCGTTGGAACCTTCCCCAACTACAACATAATTTGTATTTTCTTCAATCATTCTTTTAATCAGAGTTCTCATAAAAACAGCATCATCAACAACTACAAAGTTAAGTTCTTCCATTAGACATATCTCCCAATTCGTACATCATTAGTGATAAAGCAACAATTCCGGCAGTCTCTGTACGCAGAATTCTTGGCCCAAGAGTTATCTTCCTGATTCCTCCGGCATTTGCAAGTTCAACCTCCTGCTCTGTAAACCCACCCTCTGGACCAATAAAAATCGCAGCACTTTTGACATCTTGGCACTTGGATGCTATACCCCTGAAACCTGCGGTACTCTCCTTTTCATAAGGAATAATGGATAAATCCTTATGGGCAGCCATCTCAACAGCCTCGGGAAACCTGACCGGCTTTGCCACAACAGGTATAATTCCTCTGTTGCACTGTTTAGCTGCCTCCAAAGCAATTTTCTGCCATCTGGAAACCTTGGCATCTGCATCTTTCACGGTATTTATCTTGACTATACTGCGTTCTGTCATTACTGGTACAATTTCTGAAACTCCAAGCTCGATACATTTTTGGACTATGAGTTCCATCTTATCTGCTTTTGGCAGTCCTTGAAAAAGTGTCACTTTTAAGGCTGGTTCAGTTTTGTTTTCGACCTTTTCTATTATATCCGAAAGTATATAGTTATTACCAATCTCTTTAATTACTGCAGTGTAGTCAAAGCCCTCGCAGCAAACTGTAATATTATCACCTTTTACTGCACGCAATACCTTTTTGAGATGTTGGTAATCCTCCCCAACAATGCTTATTGAATTGTTCAATATCTGATTGCTGTTTATAAAGTATCTGGACATTTGAACACCATTGCCACCCATTCACCCATTTCAAGTGTATCGATACAGGACATTCCGCTTTGCGAACAAGCATCTAGAACATCCTGCTTCCTCTCTTTAATTATACCTGAAGTAATAAACAGAGAGTTCTTTTTTAAATAATAAGATATATGCGAAGACAAGTCAATAATTACATTAGCTATAATATTTGCAACAATTATATCAAATTTTTGATCTTCGGGTTTTAAATCTGATAAAATGCCTTGAAAAGCTTCGACTTTTGAGGTTTCGCCGTTTATTTCAATATTTTCTCTGGCTACCTTTACTGCAACCTCGTCTATATCGATAGCTTTAATCTTTTTAGCTCCCAGTTTCGAAGCAATGATTGATAAAATACCCGTTCCGCAGCCAATATCAAGTACTTCACTGCCATTGTGCATATACTTGTCCAAAAATACGGAACACATTTGCGTTGTTTCGTGAGTTCCGGTTCCGAAGGCCATGCCCGGATCCATTTCAACAATTATATCTTTCTCCTCAGCCGTAAATTCTTCCCAAGTCGGCTTTATGACGATTCTTTCGGTAAGTTTAAAGGGCTTATAATACTTTTTCCAGGCTGTTGACCAGTCTTCATCATCAACTTCCCCGTAACCCTCCAAGCCTTTTCCTACATCAAGAAACTGGGAAATATTTCTCAGACCGTCGTTTATTTGTTTCAGGAGGTAATCTATACTTAAACCGTTTTGAAAATATGCCTTTATTATTACATCTTCACCCAAAGCTTCTAGAAATTCCTCATCGGCATAATCCAGAGTGTTTGGTTTTTGTATTTCTTTTCGTATATCAAACGGATCCTGTATAGCCACTCCTCCGGCCCCCATTGTAGTCAGCATATCCGAGACTGCATCGCTGGCCTCATCAGTCGTGTTTATCCGTATCTCATACCACTTCATTAATGATTCCTCCTGAGGTTTCTATTACTAGATATTCACTCACACCTTACTTGTTATTTCTAACTTCCTGATTCTTACTTCTTACTTCCAACTTCCTACATCCTACTTCCAACTTCTACTTAAATGCATCCTTCATCTTATCAAAGAAGCCTTTTCTCTGCTCGTGAACCTCATCACCGCTAAGCTCGGCAAACTCTTTGAGTATAGCTTTCTGCTTTTCATTCAGTTTCTTCGGAACATCAATATTTACTTTTACATATTGATCTCCACGACCATTACCTCTCAGGAACGGTATACCCTTTCCTTTGAGTCTGAAAACAGAACCAGTTTGTGTTCCTTCAGGTACAGTATATTTTACCTTTCCGTCAAGTGTAGGCACTTCAAGCTCAGCACCCAAAGCAGCCTGAGTAAAGGTTATGGGCACCTCGCATACCACATCGTTGCCCTGACGTTTGAATAATGGATGGGGCCTGACTCTTATATTGAGGAACAGATCACCATTCGGTCCTCCTTTTGAGCCCGGATCTCCTTCTCCACGAAGGGAAATGGTCTGTCCATCATCAATTCCGGCCGGTACATTTATTTTTAGTTTAACATTATTTCTGAGTTTACCCTTTCCATTACATGCAGGACAGGGGTCGGTAATAATTTTCCCTTCTCCCTTACATACATCACAGGTCTTGGTATTAATGAACTGTCCGAAGGGCGTATTCTGCTTGATCTGAACCTGACCAGTACCATTACAGTGCTGACAGGTGCTTGCATTTGTACCCGGTTTTGCTCCAGTACCTGTACATTTTGAGCAGACTTCCATCCTGCTTACGTTTATTTCTCTCTCAATGCCGAAGGCGGCTTCCTCAAAAGAAATCTCCATGGAATATTTTATATCGGCACCCTTCTGAGGGCCTCTTTTTGAGCGGGATCTACCTCCACCAAAGCCTGAACCTCCAAAGAAGGTTTCAAAGATATCACCTATGCCGCCAAAGTCAAAGTCTGAAAAGCCGCCGGCACCACCACCGAAGCCGTTAGGATCTGTTCCGGCATGGCCGAACTGGTCATATCTGCTTCTCTTCTGAGGATCACTTAATACCTCATATGCTTCATTAGCTTCCTTGAACTTTGCTTCAGCTTCCTTATTTCCCGGATTAACGTCGGGGTGATATTTCTTCGCTAAATTCCTGTATGCTTTTTTTAGTTCGGCATCGGAGGCTCCTTTTTGAACCCCTAACACCTCATAATAATCTCTTTTTTCTGACATCTGATTTCAACTCCTGTCCCAAGCTGTTTATTAGTCAGCTTTAGATCAAACATTTACTCTAAAGATTATATTGTAATTCCCAAAACCAGTATAATTATCTAAACATTGCTATACCTTCGCAAAAACTGGTTTCACGAAGGTACTGACTTTCGGAATACTAATTAATAATTTCATTTAAAAGGGGCTTTAAATACTTAGCTTTAAAGCCCCCTAAGTAATGATCAAGCCGTTCAGTCATTACTAACTCATATACTCAGTGAAAGAGTAACACTCCACTGATAATATAATATTTATTTGTCATCGTCAACAACTTTGTAATCAGCATCGACGACATTATCATCATTGCCCACATCAGCAGCTCCTTGTTGTCCGCCGAAACCTGCTGCATTCGGATCAGCTCCCGGAGCTCCTCCTGCCTGCTGATATATTTTTGCAGACACATCATAGAATGCCTGTTGAAGCTCTTCCGTTGCCTTTTTGATAGCTTCTGTATCGGTACCCTTTAGTGCATCCTTTACTTTATTGACTCCAGCTTCAATCTTTGCTTTGTCATCAGCAGAAACCTTATCACCAAGGTCCTTTATAGACTTTTCAGATTGATATACCAATGAATCTGCATTATTTCTAACATCTATTTCTTCTTTACGCTTCTTATCTTCTGCTGCAAATTTTTCTGCTTCCTTAACAGCCTTATCAATATCTGAATCAGAGAGATTTGTTGAAGCTGTAATTGTAATCTTCTGTTCATTACCTGTTCCAAGATCCTTAGCGGATACATGCACAATACCGTTTGCATCGATATCAAATGTAACCTCTATCTGTGGGACTCCTCTTGGTGCTGAAGGAATACCAGTGAGCTGGAATCTTCCAAGGGTCTTGTTGTACTGGGCCATTTCTCTTTCTCCCTGGAGGACATGAATTTCAACACTTGTCTGTCCATCAGCGGCTGTTGAGAATATCTGACTCTTTTTAGTTGGAATAGTTGTGTTTCTTTCAATTAACTTTGTAAATACACCGCCAAGTGTTTCAAGTCCCAGTGATAAAGGAGTAACATCAAGAAGAAGAAGACCTGTTACGTCACCGGTAAGAACTCCGGCCTGTATAGCTGCACCCACTGCAACGCATTCATCAGGATTTATGCCTTTGAAAGGGTCTTTTCCAAGATACTTTTTAACTGCGTCCTGAACTGCAGGTATTCTTGTTGAACCGCCTACCAATAATATTTTATCTATTTTATCAGGAGTAAGTCCTGCATCCTGCATAGCCTGTCTTGTTGGAACCATAGTCTTTTCAACCAGGTCGGCTGTTATTTCGTCAAATTTTGCTCTTGTAAGTG
>JAEYNI010000056.1 GCA_023412635.1 Bacillota bacterium | reverse complement strand
CTGCTGTTTCGCGGGCCGAAGCTCTGCCGGCGCCCAGGTAATCAGCATGTTCACCATACTTTTTAAAATATGTATATGCTGCCTGTCCAGGTCTCAGCAAGTCCTTGTTGCCTCTATGCTGCTCAATGTGTCTGTCCCCGATATCACTGCTTGGAATAAGCATTGCCACAGGGGCGCCGGTTGTAGTGTCATCCTGCATTACTCCAGAAAAAATATATACCTTGTCTGCTTCCGATCTGGGCGTATGCAGCTTAGACTGTCCCGGTCTTCTCTTATCAAGTTCCTCCTGAATAATCTGAGAAGTTATTTTAATTCCAGCAGGAACACCATCAACTATTACTACCAATCCACCCCATAGTTCAGGCGGAACATTGTCACTTTTTCTAAAAGCGCCAGAATAGGATTCTCCGCTCGTTGTAATACGAAATATTCGTCCAAATGAATTTCCAACCATGCTGCCTCCAATATATACATAGAATACTTAATAATAAAGTTTAGTCATTCCTCGTCAAATTCAATATCACCGCCGCATTTTCTGATGTTGTCCACAAAATCCGGGAAAGTAACATTCATTGCCTCAGCTGTATCAATAATTGTTTCCCCTTGAGCCCTTAACCCGGCAACAGCCAATGACATAACCACTCTATGATCATCATGTCCACTTACTCTGCAGCCTCTAAGACTGCTTTCCCGTATTATCAGGCCATCAGGCAATTCCTCAATATCTGCGCCCATTTTTGTCAATTCAGTGCACATAACATTAATTCTATCGGTTTCCTTCAGCCTCGCCTGTGGTACATTAACCAACCTGGTTTCACCTTGAGCAAAGCATCCAGCTACAGCCATTGCTGGTAGAGCATCAGGGATGGAATTCATATCTATAATACGACCTTTTAAAGCCTGACCCTTAACGTTAACTCCATCAATCTCATAGGATACCTTTGCTCCCATATCCTCTAAGATGGAAAGCACCAGTTTGTCACCCTGGGGATCGCTCATATCAAGATTTGTCAGTTTGAACTCCTGCCCGGTTATAGCAGCCAATACCATAAAGAATGTAGCAGAGGAAAAATCTCCTGGAATTGTACATTCAAATTGTGAGTACTTCTGTTGTCCGGGTATAAAAAATTCTTTCATATTATTATGTTTGTATTTTATTCCAAGTTTGTCCAGCCACCATAGAGTAATTTCTACATATGGTACTTCATTAAGTCTTGTAACTTCAATATGCGTATCGTTTTCCAGAAGAGGAGCGTTAAGTAGAATTGATGATAAGTATTGCGATGTAACTGCGTCTATTGTTGTAAATCCACCTTTTGCCCGTCCCCTTACAACTACAGGGGCAGATCCATTTCCTCGTGTGGTGTAGGCCTCGCCCCCAAGGTTATTTATTGCACTTACAAGGGGGCCTATTTGTCTTCTTCTTATTTGATAATCACCTGTTAATACTGAGTAACCGGGTACCAGGGCCGCAGTCATCAAACCCAGTCTTAAGCTGGTTCCCGAATTACCAACATCTATAACATTTTCCGGAACCTGAGGGTTTCCTCCGACTCCGTTGACAAAATAACAGTTTTCATTCAGTTCATACGAAGCGCCAAATGCCTTACATAAATTTACTGCAGAAATTGAGTCACTAGAAATCAGCGGATTTCCTATGGTGCTCCGCCCTTCCGCTAGTCCTGCAAAAAACATTGACCTTATTGTATGAGATTTTGACCCGGGAATATTTACTTCTCCGGAAACCTCAGAAGGTTTTACCCTTAAAATCATAATTCTCACCTACCATATTACCAATTTTCACTTTCATTTCGAAATTATGCTCATACATGTTTTTAATACATACATTACAATTTGTAACCGTGCTGCATATCTACATTACTATGTTATTATAACCTCAGACTTTCGTCAATTTTTTTGCCTATTTTATCCAGTTAATCGTTACTTTTATCTATAAATTTGGGAGGTGGAGGACCGAAAAACTGGTAATAGTTGCACAGTAATTTTCCATTATACAGTTTTCTTTTTTTGTCAGCCCTTCTCCCAAAAAGTTTCTCAAATTCAAGATTTGAGGTTATTACATAATAGGACCATGAGTCAAGTTTTTTAAATACAGGCCCCATCTCTCTGTAAAGTTTATCTACATATTCCTTTTCCCCCAGCCGCTCACCATAGGGCGGATTACAAATAATAACACCATATTTATATCTTGAGCTTATATCCGATACGGGCATTCTCTGCAGGTGAATAGCATCCTCAACCCCGGCTTTTTTAGCATGATACCGTGCAAGGCTCATAGCTTCCTCATCAATGTCCGAGCCATGAATTCTAAGTTCCCTGTCTTCTACCATCGAATCATACGCTTCATCCCTTGCCTGGTCCCATAAATCCGAGGCAATGATGCCCCACTTTTCAGAGTCAAATTCCCTGCCAAGACCCGGGGCAATATTCCTGCCTATTAATGCTGCCTCAATGGGAATTGTCCCACTTCCGCAAAATGGGTCTAATAAAACCCTTTCCTTGTTCCAATGACTTATCAGAATCATGGCACATGCCATAGTTTCTTTTATCGGAGCACCTCCGACAAGTTTTCTGTATCCCCTTTTATGAAGACCTGCACCACTGGTATCTATAGTTAATGTAACAATATCTTTAAGTAATGCCACTTCGATCCTGAACCTTGGCCCGGTTTCCTCAAACCATTCGCATTTATAACGTTGTTTCAGCTTTTCCACAACAGCCTTCTTTACGATAGCTTGACAATCAGGGACACTAAAAAGCTTTGAATCGATTGATTTTCCTTCTACAGGAAATTCTGCATCGGCTGGAATTATTTCATCCCAAGGTAAAGCTTTAGTCTGCTCGAATAATTCTTCAAAGCTCAGTGCTTTGAATTCACCCATCTTCAGGAGAACTCTGTCGGCTGTCCTAAGCCAGAGGTTAGTTCTGCATATGGCTGCTTCATCTCCGGTAAAGGTAACTCTTCCGTTTTCAACCTTTTGCTCAAAATAACCAAGTTTTTTGAGTTCTCTGGCTGTAACAGCTTCAATTCCGAAGGCTGAGGTTGCAATAAGTTCTAATTTACTCATTTATTTGCCTTTCAATACTATAGTTATTATCCAGCCATGTATTAATATAATTATTTTTGGATAAGTACTACTATTATAACCTTGTAAAAAAGTTATAACAATAAAAATTGCCAATATACAAAAAATAAAATGGAGATAGAATACTAAATTTTGATGAACATATGCAAAGTCCTTATGGCGACTAACATTTAATACTATTTATGGTAAATTTAAATGAATCCTAAAATTTATTGCCTTGCAATTATCAACTTCAATTGGTGCAACATATAAACAACGGCTTTTAAATACGAAATTCCTAACAGACGTCATTTTACTTGTATTCAAGAACATTTTCACAAACGAGATTAACTAACAGCTATTAATAAATGAAAGTTATATATTTTCTGCTTGCATTTTATTGAGAACAATAGTATAATTTACTAGAATTAATTTTTAAATATTGGCGTACAACGGGGTATGCTAAAATAGTTCTTTCTTACATAGAGCTTTATTAGTTGCTAATAAAAAACCGCCCTTACGCCATAATAATAATTGCTTAATATTATTTGTGCAGGAGGGTTTTTTAATGAAAATTTTACAAGGTATTATGGATCAGGTTATTAAAAGAAATCCAAATGAACCTGAGTTTCATCAAGCTGTTCAGGAAGTACTCGAATCACTTGAGGTTGTTGCAGAAAAGCATCCGGAATGGGTTAAAGCTGGAGTATTTGATAGAATAGTTGAACCGGAAAGGCAAATTATCTTCAGAGTACCCTGGGTTGATGATAATGGTAATGTACACGTAAACCGTGGTTTCAGAATTCAGTTCAATAGTGCAATCGGTCCTTACAAGGGCGGCTTGAGATTGCATCCTTCAGTTAACGCAAGTATCCTCAAATTCCTCGGATTTGAACAAATATTTAAGAATTCTCTGACTGGCCTTCCAATCGGTGGAGGTAAAGGCGGAAGCGATTTCGACCCTAAGGGAAAATCAGATCTTGAAATTATGAGATTCTGCCAAAGCTTTATGACGGAATTATCCAAGCATATTGGTGCAGATACAGACGTTCCAGCAGGTGACATCGGAACCGGTGCCAGAGAAATAGGCTTCATGTATGGTCAATACAAGAGACTCAGAAATGAATATACCGGAGTTTTAACAGGAAAAGGTCTCAATTGGGGCGGAAGCCTTGTTAGAACCGAAGCTACTGGTTACGGCTTGTGCTACTTTATGGAAGAAGCGTTAAAAGCAAAGGGTAAGTCCTTCAAAGGGACCACAGTAGTTGTTTCAGGTTCCGGTAATGTCGCTATTTATGCTACTAAAAAAGTTCATGAACTGGGCGGTAAAGTAGTAGCTTTAAGTGACTCAAACGGTTATATCTATGATCCTGAAGGAATCAAGCTCGATACAGTTAAACAACTTAAGGAAGTTGAAAGAAAGCGTATAAGTGAATATGTTAAGATTCATCCAAACGCTGTATACACTGAAGGCTGCTCGGGTATCTGGAGTATCAAATGTGATATTGCACTTCCATGTGCAACTCAGAATGAAATTGACGGTAAATCAGCTGAAATACTAGTTAAGAATGGTTGCTATGCAGTTGGAGAAGGCGCTAACATGCCATCAACTCCAGAAGCTGTTCATGTTTATTTGAATAATAAAATCATTTACGGACCTGCTAAAGCTGCAAACGCAGGTGGAGTTGCAACATCAGCTCTCGAAATGAGCCAGAACAGTATGCGTTATTCCTGGACATTTGAGGAAGTTGATGCTAAACTTAAAGATATTATGGTTAATATCTTTAAGAATGCAAGTGCAGCAGCAAAGGAATACGGCATGGAGGATAATCTCGTAGCCGGTGCTAACATTGCAGGCTTCTTAAAAGTTGCTAATGCAATGTATGCTCATGGAGTAGCGTACTAAGTAACACCCTTATATTTTTAACGCCAACACCGTTATATTGTGGTGTTGGCGTTTTTTTCTCCTTTTTAGTGAATAGCACGTTTTTTGTGTTTTCCACCCATTACATCCGAAACGTCGTTTATTGTTACAAACGCATTTTCGTCCTTGTCATATATTATTGATTTTAATTTGGCAACCTCAATTCTTGTTACAACTGAATAAAGAATTTTTTTATCGCTTTTTAAAAATCCACCCTTACCATCTATATAGGTCACTCCTCGACCCAATCTGGCCGTTATGGCATTTGCAATTTCTTCAGCTTTATCCGATATTATAAAAGCAGCCTTAGCTTCATCAAGTCCCTCAATTGTAATATCAATAACTTTATAAGCAATAAAATAAGCTATTAGTGAGTACATTGCCCTCTCCCAGCCAAACACCAAACCGGCACTGCTCAATATAAAAATATTGAAAAACATAACTATCTCGCCTACTGAAAAGGGAGTCTTTTTATTTATTATTATTGCTACCATTTCAGTTCCGTCAAGAGAACCTCCATACCTTATAATTATTCCTACTCCAATCCCCAGAATTATCCCTCCAAAAACAGTAGCCAACAATACATCGTCTGTTAGTCCTGGAATAGGGTGAAGTATCTGAACCCACAGAGATAAGGATAATATTGAAAAAAGCGAGGAAAAAACAAAAGTTTTACCTATTTGCTTATATCCAAGAAATAAAAACGGTATATTTAAAACAAAAATGAAAACACTCAGGGGTATATTTGATAAATAACTTGAAATTATTGATATACCTACTATTCCACCATCAATAATGTTATTAGGAATCAGGAAAATTTCCAAACCTGTAGCAGCTAATATTGACCCTAAAAAAAGAAATACATATCTAATTACTTCTCTCTTTATCTGGTTCTTTCTAGTTGTCATAATTCCACCTCGCTATTATATAGATATAGTATAAAAAGCCGAGGTATCTATCTTATAATTACTTCCATTAAAATAATGAGGAATAGATTGTCTGATATGTTCCCGATAATCAATAAGTTTATCAAAACTAGAAAAACCTCTTTTATGAAAATCTACACAATTTGTATTGTTTTGATTTGGATAAGTTTGTTTTACTCGAACTGATATGCAGTTTTTCAGTTTATCTCTGGAGAAAACAACTGCTTTATTAGTAAGAGAGATTTTTTTATTCAGAGCATAGTTATTCTTATGATTATTTTTCGAGAAAATATTATAGTTAATACATATAAATTGTGTCTCAAACAATAAAGTTAAAATTATTAGTATACTGACAATATACTTTCTTTTGGACATTTAAGCCTCCTTTCAGAAAAAATTGAGTACAGAATAATTATATCATACATTTGTTATTATAATGAATCAATTTGTTTCGAAATTCAGCCATGGTTTTGTTTTAGGAGTATTACAGCAAAAAGTCAGCATTTCCTTTTTAGTCGGATGTTCAAAAGTAACCTCATAGGCCCACAGTGCAATTTGCTGCCCGGGTTTATTTACGTTTGGGCCATAGCGCTGATCCCCATAAAGTGTGTATCCCGCATGGGAAAGCTGTACTCTAATCTGATGGGGTCTTCCGGTATGTAGTCTTATTTTCAAGAGGCTTAGTCCCCCCTCAGTCCCGAGTACTTCATAATCAAGGACGGCCTCCTTTGCTTCTTTTGTTCCTTGCTTTACAACTGAAACCATATTTGTTGCTTCATTTTTTAAAAGGAAATCTATCAAAGTATCTTTTCGTTTATCGGGCACTCCTCTGACCACTGCCAGATAAGTCTTTTTAAAGGTTCTATTTCTGATCTGGTCTGACAATCTGGAAGCTGCTTTTGAGGTTCTGGCAAACACCATTATCCCTCCTACAGGCCTATCCAATCGATGAACAAGCCCAAGGAATACCTCTCCGGGTTTACCGTACTCTTCCTTAATATATTGCTTTAATATTGAAAGTAAATCCAAATCCTTTGTATTATCTGCCTGCACCGGAATATTAACCGGTTTTTCAACTATAAGTAAATGGTTGTCTTCATATATTATTTTAGGTGTCAAGGATTTTCCCACCTTCCATATATACCACATGGAAGTATCATTCCTGATTGACTTACCGGCAAGCCTACCTCGCCGCAGCTATAAATGCCTTTATACCTACTTCCGATGGTTTGCTTCAGAATATTACTTAAAACTGTTGGAGAGAAGCCGGTAGTATAAGAATTAATAAGGAAGAAAAGTGGGTTATCGGATAAAAGACCCATGCATTGATCAACAAAATCATACAGAGAATCTTCAATTTTCCATATTTCCCCATTAGGACCTCTGCCATATGATGGTGGATCCATTATAACTCCATCATACTTCTTTCCTCGTCTTATTTCCCTCTGGACAAATTTCATACAATCATCTGTAATAAATCTGACAGGTCTATCCGCTAACCCTGACAAGGCAATATTTTCCTTGGCCCAATTAACCATCCCTTTTGCAGCATCCACATGACAAACCTCTGCACCTGCATACGCTGCAGCTACAGTAGCGCCTCCGGTATATGCAAACAGATTCAGAACTCTAATAGGTCTTTTGGCCTTTTGAATATTATTAATCATCCATTTCCAATTTACTGCCTGTTCCGGGAAAAGACCCGTGTGCTTAAACCCGGTGGGTTCAATATAGAATTTTAATTTTTCAAAACCAATCGTCCATCTCTTTGGAACTTTCTTTTTGAATTCCCATTGACCGCCGCCGCTTTGACTTCTATGATAATGAGCATCTGCACGCTCCCACACTTTTTTATTTTTTACTGGCCAAATTATTTGGGGATCGGGTCTTCTCAATATTATGTCTCCCCATCTTTCAAGCTTTTCTCCATCACCTGTTTCTAAAAGCTCATAATCTTTCCATTCATCTGCTAATAACATTCTTTCCTCCAATTTTCATCCATGAGTCATATTGAGTACTTTGATTAAATCTGAATTTAAATCAATAAATCCTGTTCCCTATTTTATAGCTGTTACTATTTCAACTATTTCATCAGGTCTTGAGACTATATAGTCAGGTTCTGCATTTTGTAGTAATTCAAGCGAATCAAAGCCCCATAATACTGAAATCACTTTAATACCAATTTTTTGGCAGGCTTCAATGTCCCGTTGTTCATCTCCGACGTATATTACCTCGCTTTTTTCAATACTAAGCTTTGAAACTAGTCTACCTATTGTTACATGTTTTGCAAACAGCCCTTTTGAGGATTCAATATTATCAAACATGTTCAAATCGTTAGACTTCAGAAAGGCTTTAATATTTTGAACAGAGTTCGACGAAACAATACTAAGGACGTATCCGTCTTTATGAAGCTTTTCAAGCATTTCTTCTATACCTTCGACGGGGCTGACTTCTTCTGCGTAGGAGTGATAACTATTCAACAGTTCCACACCCATTTTTGGTAGTCTGAAAACCGGTATCTTCAGTTCTTTCAGCCGTCTTCTCATGGGAAGTTTTAGCAATTCCTTGATTCCTTCCTGACTAACAGGCTGAAATCCGTATTTCTCAGCCATCTCATTACCTAACTTTATGAATGTCGGTAATGAATCGACCAGTGTCCCGTCCAGGTCAAAGATAATATGTTTAATCATGTATCCCCCAATTTATCCTTAGATCTTTATAAATCTATTTTAAGAAATCCCAAAAGGTATTTTAAATTTCTTCTCTGTATTTGTTCATTAACTGTTTAAATAATTCTGCACTTGTGGGCGGAGTATATGTAATTGTATTTGCTCCAGCCTCTATAGTCTCCAAAATACTATCATTGGTAGGCCCTCCCGTTGCAATTAACGGAACAAACGGGAAATTCTTACGTATTTCTCTAACAATCTCAGGTGTTTTTGATGCACAGGAGACATTCAAAATTTGAGCACCTGCATCCAATCTTGCCTGGATATCAGTATTTATCGAGGTCACAGTTACAACTATCGGAATATCTATTTTAGCATGCAATGCTTTAATTAGATCATTTTTGGTTGGTGCATTCACAACCACACCTATTGCCCCTTGAAATTCTGCATCCATTGCTATATTTATAACACGCTTTCCGGTGGTCGTCCCCCCTCCCACTCCACAAAAGACCGGTATATCAGAAGCATTAATTATAGAATGGGTGATTATGGGCTGAGGTGTAAATGGGTATACTGCCATTACTGCGTTTGCATTACAGTTCTTGATAATTGCAACATCGGTAGTAAACATAAGCGATTTGATATTCTTCCCGAAGATATTTATACCGCTGGCGCGGTTCATTACCTCAGGTATCTTAACCATATGTTTTCGAAGAGTTCCTTCTATTTCAGGTACAAATGTCATAACTCCTCCTTATACTGCTATAATATCAGCATTGGTCTTAGAAATAAATCCCAACTCTTTCTAGGTTAACCTATTAAAACGGGTTGTATACTTTAAATGTATTTTCAGTATCTTTAAACTATAGTATACTAAATTTTTCTTGGAACGTACAGAAATAATAGCTATTGTATTTTGGAATTATAATGGTAAAATATAATTCATTCAAATCGTATATAGAAGGCGGGGTTTTGACAAAATGAACAACAATATTTTATCCACCAAATTTCTCGGCTGTGACAGTGACTTTTCAACTGCTGACATTGTGATTTTCGGAGCTCCCTACGACGGAACTACCACCTTTAGACCGGGAACA
>JAEYNI010000028.1 GCA_023412635.1 Bacillota bacterium | reverse complement strand
TGGAATCGGATTTAATTATAAGAGCTACGAGCAGAAAGACAGGTGATAAAATTATTATTGCCATAATTGAGAATGCAATATCAAATAATCTTTTCGTAATTCTATAGAAATTTGACACATTATTAAACATGCCCCTTTGTATCACGATAGCTTCTGCATTGAGTTCTATATCCTTCATACCATACGCTCCCACCTTAAAATATTTCTGTTTACAAGTTCATCGCTGCTTCTGCCATCCAGTATTTGCTTGGCATTATTATGAAAAAGAATACCTGCCTCCTCTTTCCCTACCCAGTTCGATACATTTTTAAAAGCCTCGGAGTACCAATCGGCGTAATCATTAGCGCAATGCGCATTTGAAGCAACCATATCGGCCAATTTCATCTGAAACAGCTTCTTGGAGAAATCTTTAATTTTCAAACCGTAAACCCCTGCTACACTCGCTGCATCCAACTGAATATAACAACCTGCCTTTATAAAGGCTACAAAAGCTTCAAATCTGTTAATAAAGGACCTGTTCCTTTCCATATGAGCAATTACAGGAGTTATTTTTTGTACTCTGAATTTCCATACCATATCCACGCATTTTGACGGGGGAGCATTAAAGGGAAATTCCAAAAGTATAACACCTGATTTATTCAAGCTAAGTTTTTTTCTGTTTTTAAAATAGGAATGGTTATTTGGGTCTACAAACACCTCAAAGCCCAAATTAATGGCAACGTCATAGTCCTGTGCCCGGTAGAGTAACTCCTGATAGTTTTCTTCAACGCGCTCAAGTCCGAAAATGCACTCCTGATAATGGGGAGCTGCCATAATCTGACTTATCCCAAGTCTTTCAGCCTCTTTAATCATTCTAAGAGATTCAGTAATATTTGATGGTCCATCATCAACTCCGTGTATTATATGACTATGAATATCAATCATAACTCTTAATTCCTTTCGATAAATCTTCGCCTGTTATGTTGTATGTAAGTTAAGCACTAGCAATAAACTCATCCTTCAGTTTTATATCATTTAAACGCTGTTCAACCAATTTACCGTCATTTAATCTAAGTACCCGTGAACATATGGAAAGGGCGGTATACCTGTGGGTTATTACTATACAGGTTCTGGCCGGCTTCATTTCATGTATGCTTTTTAACACATGCATCTCAGATTCTCTGTCCAAAGCTGAAGTAGCCTCGTCTAAAATCAGAATTGGTGCTTTTCTAAGTAAAGCTCTTGCGATGGATATTCTTTGGGCCTGACCTTCAGATAAACCTATTCCATGTTCTCCTATTTTTGAATTAATTCCATCGGGAAGTTCATTGATAAAGTCTATCGCACACGCAGCACGGGCAGCTGCTTCTATTTCTTCCTTTGTCGCTTCCTTGCAGCCTGATTTAATGTTTTCCTCTATAGTCCCGCTGAACAGGGTATTTCCCTGAGGCACATAGGATATCCAATCGCGGGTGTTTGCCGACACCACAAATTCCTTATTATCCTCAGCTACTAGGGATATGCTGCCCCTGTCAGGTTTAAGCAGTGCCAGAAGTGTTCTTATTAGTGTGGTTTTTCCCTCTCCGGACGGCCCTATCAAACCGATTATTTCTCCCGGCTTAATATTAGCACTGAGCTTCTCAAGGACAGGCTTGTTTTCTTTATAAGAAAAAGAAACTCCTTGAAGCTTAATTCCTACCTCCGACGCCTCCGGAAGTTTATGCTGTTCCTTTTCCTGGGGCAGAGCTTCAAGCTCTATCAATCTTCCGGCAGATGCAACAGCTGCTATCACTTGAGGAATCATTTTTGCCAGGCCCACAAACGGGCCCTGTACCTGAGATACAAGCTGTAGAAAAGCCGTCAGCGTTCCAAAGGAGGTTGTTCCCCTGCTAAGCTTCAAAGCACCCCAGCAGAAAGCTAAAAAGTAGCCTGCCCAGTAGCCTAATCCTAATATGGTACTAGCGAAAACACTGGTGACATTCCTTTTTTTAACCCACCCCAGTCTTGTATTATGTAAATCTGTTATGCTTTCAATACTTTGCTCCTCAAGCCTGAAGGCTTTAACAATCAGCATATTTTCTACAGATTCCTGAAGAAAGGACCTATACGCACTTTCCGATTCCTGTACTTTAACCTGAAACCTCTTGATTTTTCTCCCCCATATTCTGCTGAACAATACAGTGAACGGGCCCAGAATGAAAGCGAGCACAGCCAGCGTGGGTTCATAGTAGAGTAATGTTGAAAATGCCGCTGTCAGCTGTACGCAGAGAGAAATTATACCCGGCAGGGTGTCAACGACACCTGTAGTTATTGCCCCTACATCACTGGTCAATCTCGTCAGAATATCTCCGCTGTGATATTGCGTTACGGCTATCCATTCAGTTTTCGTGATTTTAGAAAATATGCGTTTTCTTATATTATTTGATAGAATTTCAGTTGTCCGGACAACGAGCATTGAAGCTGCTGCTCTTATAACAAGATTTAAAATTATCAGTGTACCAAATAATACTGCATACAATACCGCTCTTTCCATGGATCCTTTAACCGCACTGTCTATCAGGTTTTTTGACAATATTGCAGTAAGGACTCCTGTCAAAGAAGTAATTATATCAAAGGATATTATGGACAACAGACTCCTTAAAACGGTTTTGGCATTACCTGCAATCCAATTGATTTCATGAAATACTTTTTTATATTCTTTAGTAATACGCATGCTATCTCCACTTCCAGAATGCTATTGCTGAATGAGTTTAATCTGGCTTCTATATAATCAGGTCATTTGAGCAGATGTAAAACATCGTCTAAGCTTTGAAAAAGCTCTTATTGCTTTTATAAAATAATTTCTAAAGGGGACTATATTGATCCAGAAACCTACCATCAATCTCCACATAAGATTTTTACATGTAAACTGATGGTTTTTCCTCTTTATTTCTATAACTACTGCAATCAACTGTTCGGGTTTCAACGGACCCTCAATCCATCGTTGGGCATCGCCAACCATGTAAAAGCAATCTTCTTCTTTTCTTATGACTCGATGAAGGATATACTCACCGGTAAGTCTTCTAATAAGAACAATATCCCCTTTTCTAATATTCTCAAGGGTTGCTGCTGAAAGCTCAACGCTGTCCATATCTTCTCTAAGGAAAGGATACATGCTGTTACCGGTTACAGTAATCCACACCGTTTTTCCTTCCTTCAATATTTCCTTTATAACAGGAAAAAGCTCCGAGGATTTAATTTTCTTTACTTGACACATTGATGCACCAACTCCATTGCTTCTTTATCCGGTTTGCATTGCAGATAGTACACCGGAACTTTTGTTAATATCTTTTCAAGTACCAAATATGCTTTTTCCATTAACTTTTCATCAAAATATGGTAAGAAGCATCTCGGCATAACCACAGGAAGAGCTTCAGATACGCTTAGCTTTCTTATGCTGTTTTCGGGAGCTTGACTCAATACAACAATTGCCTTTACAGGCACTTCCAAATTAGTGAATTTATCAGATGAACCGCTCCAAGGTGTTCCGCAAAGCATTGGAATATCTTCTCGAAACCTTATTACCGGGGTATCGTCATTTACAACTGATACAGCATCTTCAAAGTACTTTTCCCAAAGTCTTACGTGGGTTGACTTCCCTGTTCCGGAAGGCGCTGTAAACAATATTCCTTTTCCTTCCCAGGCTATGGAAGATGCATGCATTACTATGCCTCCATTATTTAGAATATTGTTTCTGAACACTATCCCTAAAAGCAGGAAGGAATACAGGTTAGGTCCTGTTCTTACAAAATCCGGTGACCTTTGCTCATTTTCAAGTGTGACACATCGAATGTGAGCCCTGCTCCAATTCATATCTGTATCTATATGCGCCATAACCTTATTACCAGTCTCATTTACACTATATATATGAAAACCCGTCTCTAAATCTTTTTTCATCCATTTTATACTATCTTCAATAATTAAATGACCCTCTGGCTCATTTATGTACGGGCAGTGTTCGATTTCAACTGAAATATCCGGAATATCCCCACTGTTACACATAAAGCTCTTCATTCTATCTATCAGGTAATTGTTGCTGGTATTAACATTTATTAATGTCCCCGCCACATTATATGCGTACATCTACATCTCTCCTCAATAAAAGTTTTTGGAGGGTTATGTAACCCTCCAAATATGGTTCTATTTAACCCTCATATTGTGCATCTGGTGTGGTTAAGTATCCACCCTGTCCATCCGGGCAAGAGCCAACGACTGTACAGCTACCTGATATTCTCTCTTCTACACGAAGATTTACCAATTCAAATGTTGGTTTAACGTATGTTTTCATAATTTTTCACCTCGTTTCATTTTTAAAGAATTTTTCTCTTTTAATTTTATGTTGGATTTTGTCCAGCATAGAATTTGAGATCTCCATAAGTGGCATCTTCATGACATGCTCCGTTACAAATACTTCCAGCCATTCTTTCTTCCAGCCTTAAATCAACATACTCGATCTTAGGAGTAATGTACTTTTTCATAATTTTCACCTCCTGTAAAATTTTACATATTTAATCAGCAGTCCCTACCGCTGTTCGACCCTTTCACTAATTAGCGATTTTTTGCGTAATTAATTCCCCTTGCTTTAGACTGTTTCTTAGTCTTGAACCCTCACACAGGTATTCAGCCGGTTTTGTAAAGCATCCCGTTTCTGAATTAAGTCTTCCGGGACATGCCATACAATCGCTTTTAATTTCACAGACTTCACAATCTTGACATTTGGGAACCTTTAGACATTCCGCCTTAACTTGGTCCCATGCCTTAATAAAGCTTGTTTCGAAGGGTTTTGCCGAAGGTGTATCCAATAACCCGCAGGGTATCAACCTTCCGTCCCAGGTTATCCAATAACCTGTTTTTCCTGCCTGACATCTGAAGGCGGAGCTTTTTAACCTGTTAAGAGTCTCTTCCTTTAGAACAAATTTTTCCTGCATGGTATCGTCATCAATTTTTACATCAATTTTATTTTCAGAAGAATATGTTTTCTGAATATACTCACGTACTGTGTTTTCATATTCCACCAAGTCCCGGGCTGATAGCCTGTTCCCCATGGGATCACTCCCGCAGCCCTCTCTTCTTGGAGATATGTAGTTAACAATTCCAAGACCTTTTGAATAATTATGAGCTATTTTTAGAAGCTCTTTATAATCCTTCTTATTTCCTTCAACAACTGTAGTTTTGACCTCAAGCCTGATATTTTCTGCCATAAGGCTATCCAGCGCCCGTATGGTTTTATAATAATTTTCACCTGCTCCGGTAACCTTTTCATATGTTTCCGCAGATGCTCCATATAAAGTAACGCTAACCTTGTTAGGAGGGATTTTACCCAACCATCGGGCTCTTTCGGGTGTTATAAGACTGGCATTTGTGTAAAGGGTTATATTTAGGCCCATTTCACTTAACCCTGCGTAAATCTTCTCAAAGTCTTGTCTCAGAAATATCTCCCCGCCTGTCAGAATCAGATAAAATGTACCAGCATCCCTTGCCTGTCTTCCCATTTCAAGCCATTGGTCAGCTGTTAGTTCAGCTGCCATTGCTTTTCTATCATTGGCAGGGGATGCAACATAACACATTTTGCAACTGAAGTTACATCTTGATGTCAGCTCGAATGCCCCCGATAGAGGAATTCCCTTTTCTACTGCCAAAGTTGATATTTTATTGTGAAATGCTTGCCAATTCATATTAACTATCATTCCTTTCGCTGTGCTCAAGACACAAAAAGTGATGAAAATATATATCCTTTATCGCAATAGGGCGAATAAAGGAGGTTAACCCTACTCAAGTATTTTGTTGCTTCTCATACTTTCCAGAAAGTTTTCTACATCCTTACTGGCTGTTTCTTTGTCAATATCATACTCAGCTAATAGAAGCTCTACCATTTCCTCAAAGGAGGAGTTATTTTCAAGTTTTCTCCAAAGTAAGGCTCCACTCTCGCTCAGAGTCATAATTCCGTTAAATTCTACAACCCTCGAGCCTAAAGGTACTACTACTGCCTGACCTGCTATATCTCGTAACATAAATCCATTTTTAATTTGCATTTTGACCTCCAATATGTGCCAGAAAGATACTCTTCTGACCCAGTAATTTTATAGAATAATAATCCACACACGGTTTTTTGTTAAGCTGAACTTATCAAATGATATAGTAATTGGAAATTCCTATATAATTCACAAGTTCAGCTTAACAAAGTTGATTTTACCAAGGGAAAAACCAACCCCATCCGCCATTCCGTCCACCACCTGGGTTTTTACCAGGGTGCTTACCACCATGGTGCTTTCCATTGTTTCCACCACCATGTTTTGGGTGGTCATCGCCTGATCCAAAGCACGCGATACCTTCTTCAGCACGAAGTTCAATAAATAGTATCTCTGGTCTTACATACATTTTCATAAAACAGCCTCCTTTTGCATTAAAAACTTTCATTTTATCTTGATGTTTTACCTTTACCTTAGTTTTAGCCACTCCAGAAGATTATTTCTGTCGCTGGCCATATCGATTAAAGAATTGTCCTGAAATATTGCCTTTTTATGTTCAAATTTATAGTCCTTACGGATAATACCGAAGGCAATTCTGTGTATCCACGCCGCGGGCAACAGTAATGGAGATTTTTTAACATATATATATTTATACTTGACCGACATTTTATTTCTGCTCGGAAATAATAAATGTAAGGCATTAATAAGTTTATTACTGTATTCTTGACCTTCTCCGCCATTTGTGTTGTTTACCAGTACGTTTGCTGATACACGTCGAAGATCCTTTCTACCGAAATTACCTCCGTCAAGAATGTCTTCAATAAGTAAATCTATATTTGATACGTTTGACTGTGCACAGTTATAGCAAATAGTCGGAATCTCTAAATTAAAAAGCTTGTGACACACCGTAAATATGGCACTCATGAATTGGTCAACACCATATTTTATTGACTTATCTTGTACAATATTCCAATTTATTTCCTTGCGTCCATTTTCAACAATAATCACCAGGTCACACAGCTGCCTTAAGCCAATACCTTCATAGGAAATATGGGAAGCCATATGTATACAGCAATGTATTATTTGCATTTCCCACGATAGTGCGAGGGTCTTTGTGTTACCGAGTTTTATTTCCATCGGCTTACTCCAGGCATCATTATTAAGTGAATCTGCATTTTTAATAAAGTTGTAATCTGCAAGAAGCCTGTGCAATTCTATAGCAATAAAACTTTTCTTATAGAACTCAATATGTTTTGTATTCCTATCCTTATGTGAGGTATATCCCATTCCATGAAGAAGTTCGGTTGCCTTTTTCAAGTCCTTTTCCATCACAAGTATATCTGAGTCCCCCATTGTCCTGAGTTCGGGGTGGGGATACCATTTACTTACAACCATTCCCTTAAGAATTAAGGTTTTTATCTCATAAGAATTAAGTATCTCTATTACTTCACCTATCCAAAGTTCGTTGCAAATCATCTGAAAGCCGCAAGATATAACTGACTGCTTCCAGGCTTCCATAGCTTCTTTATCAACCCCTATTTCTGTATCAACCTCTTTAATAATGGGATAAATCAGGGTATGGACCTGGTGAGCCCTGGCCTCCTTGTATATCTCCTGCCAATCAATGTTCCGCCCTCTATACTTTTCAAAACTGACAACTTCTTTTCTTAGGGCAGCACTTAATAATTCAGTTAAGATTATGTCTTTTTCCTTCATTTCCCAACCTCCAGCTGTGATTTTTTTTGCTCTTTGGTTTAAGTACACTCTTATAAAGGTTTTTAGTCTCAACAGCTATCCTGTCCCAATTGTATTTATTTAGAATGTAATTACCCGCAAGGGCTCTAACTCTTAAAACCTTGTCTTTATCTTTAAGTAGTATGGATAGTTTTTTTATCAAGTCCTCAACATCTGACTTCGAAAAGCTATAACCGATAGTTCCAATAACATTTGTGTTTTCAGGTATATCGCTTACCAGACAGCAGTTACCATAACTCATCGCCTCCAAAAGACTTATAGGCAGCCCTTCTATGTCGGAAGGCAGGACATAAAAATAAGCGTTGCTGTAAAGCTCCGCCAGTTCCTGATCCCGTACAAACCCGGTAAAAATAATATTTTTGTTTCCAGCAGCCTGCTTTCTTATTTCTAGCTCGTAATCACTGCTATGGCTGGAACCGCCGGCAATTACCAGTTTTTTCTCTGTTTTTATATTATTAAAGGCATCGATCAGGTAATGAACTCCCTTTTCGGGTACAAGCCGGGCTAGAAAAAGAATATACTCATCATTGTCGAGATTATACTTTTCCTTTATTACTCGAGCCTTCAGCAAATCCGGCCTTTCTACTCCATTAGGAATATAGGTGGGTTCCATGCCATATTTCTCTTTGTAATATCCAATAAGATTTCTTGAGACACTGATCGTCTTATGGGCAAATTTTGCAGTCGCATATTCCCCGAACTTAAGGAAGGCAGCTGCAAATTTCCCCCATTTTCCTCTTTGCCAATCCAGTCCATGAACAGTACATACAACCTTTTTGCCGAACAGCCTTGGTATAAAAGCCAGCGTAGATGGCCCTAATGCATGATAGTGAAATATCTCGCAGTTTGATAAAAGAGCGCTTATTGTTGAGGTAAAGGTGTGAGTTATGGCATCCAGATGTTTTGAATTTAAAAATGGAGTGTATTTCAGCTTTACACCCTCGTAATTTCCAGCCTCAAACTCCAGATCGCAATAATCCTTTCTGCAATAAACCTCCACCTGGCACTCCAAGCATACAAGCCTTTTGGATATTTCATCCACATGGATCTCTATCCCCCCTGATCTAGACGGAATACCCTTTTGCCCTATCATTGCGATTTTCATATGAACTAAACTCCTTGCAATCTATAAATTTATTTTCCTTAAGACTATAGCTACCCTTCAGCTTATGCTTTGCAACCCACCACATGGGGACCCATATCCTTTGCTTCATGGCTGGGGCAACACTCCCTATCATCCAACAGTTTTTCGGACAATTCTTAACCATTCCTCTGACTTCCTCTGCACGGGGTGAGTTCCAGATTTCCTCCCATGTATTTTCCTGAAGTGACCCCATTGACATTCTTTCGTTACTGCCGTTGCAGGGTAGCACATGCCCGAAGGGGTCGACAAAAAATCCGTTGCTGCCCATATCACAAGGTAAATACCGCTTATTCCCGTATATGTAGTTTATAAGTCCATGATTGAAATAGGCTCTGAACCACTTTTTTGGCGACCTGGATTGAAGAAGCTGGTTTACCAGCTGTTCAAAGGCTTTGGCTACCTTTAGCCTGTCGTTGATTTTGTTGTCGGTTTTCCTGAAATAGAAGGAATTGTGTAAGGTTGCAGTAGCAAATTCCATATCCAGCTCATCAGAAAGTTTATATAGCGGGATCAGATCCTGAGAATTCATTTCCTGCACCGTGCAGCCAAAGCCGACATCGTTATGCCCTGCTGCAACAAGTTTTTTCAGTGTATTATAGCCTCTGTTGAAACCATCAGGTATTCCCCGTATCTTATCATTTGCTTCCTGCAGTCCTTCAATGCTTATTCTTATGCCTACCTCCGGAAACTCTCTGCATAGATCAAGTATTCTGTCTGTGAAGTAACCATTAGTCGAAATAACTATTCTGTTGGTCTTTTTGTAAAGTTCCCTGACAATATCATGGATATCCCTTCGAATAAAGGGCTCTCCCCCTGTTATGTTGGTAAATGCCATCTCAGGCAACTTTTTTATAATGTCCAGAGTTATTTCCTCTTCCGGCTTGCTCGGGTCCTTGAAGCAATCACACATGTTGCATTTAGCATTGCAGCGATATGTAATTATTATGGAACCGTATAATGTTCTTTTTGACATGACACACTGTACCTCTTCTTTCATTTTGGTATAATAATTTTCCTAGCATTATAAACTAGACTTGACTGACGTCTTTAATTTACGTGCAGGTATTCCACCCCACACTTCCCCTACCCCTGTGGATTTAAGCAATACCGAATTAGCTCCCACTACTGTATTGGGATGAATACCCGAGCCATACGCCCAATGTACAAGTTCAAAATTCTTGCCCAGCTGTACAGTTGGAGGAATGACTACTCCTAAAAAGCGTAATATAATGTAAGATATTTTAGCTAGAAATAATTCTTTCTCATCCTAATTAAGAAACTCATAAATTTATCCATATGCTTATCTCTCCCCTAGTTTATAAATAACTAAAACAATGACCCATGATTTTAAGTTCATGAGCCATTGAATTATTATCTATTAATTGTTGTATACCCTTACTCCAAACTTACCTTGCGATACTTTATTATTTAGTGCAAAATCTGGTGTCACTATACCATTTACAGCACCTATGATAGTATTATTTATTGCTGTACCGCCTACAATTCCGTTCTCAAAATTCCCTGTAACAGTGTTACCAACTGAAGCGGTAGCATTGGCGATAGCAATATAATAGCTACCACTAGCCGCGTTTATAACATTGTTGTTCAGGACAACATTAGCATTATTATTAGTAGACGAATTGTATATTGTTACTTTTCTGTTAGAGTTATTAGAATCTGTAACTATTCTATTGTTAAGAACTGTTACATTATTTACCAGCTTTGATCTATTTTCAACTCCAATCATAATTACAAACGCATTAAAGTTTTTAGAATATATATCATTATTGTTTATGGTGACATTCTCTACAATTCCATAATACTTGTCATCACTTGAATAAGCACTTAATACTACTTCCTGGTCATCAGAATAGTCATTTATGCTGCAGTTGCTAATCGTTACATCTTTTACATCACCTACAGATGAAAATACGGCAATTACTTCATCTTTTGATTCCTTATCAAAAGAACAATTATTAATGTTAACATTTTCTGTCAGGTTCCCGTTTACTCTCGTTCTATTATCTGTTAGATTTCTGACCCAAATACATCCCCCACTGGAGGCCTTAGTTCTATTGTTAAAAAAACAGTCCGAAATGGTTACGTTTTTACAACCATTGTATAGGTCTATATTAGTCACACCAATTTTATTGGGTAGATCTGCTATAAAGGAGCAGTTTCTAATGTCAGCCTTCTTTATATTCTTAAACAGTAAAATTGTCTTCGGAGAATTTGAAGAAAATCTTTTATACTCAAAGGTAACCCCTGAAATGCTTATATCCTGGGCAGTACTATCCTTGTATTCACTATAATAGCTTTCGTTAATGATGAAGCCTTCCCTAAAAGTTATGGAATCATTAACAACAAAGTTTTTTGAATTGAATACAATTTTGGTTTTTCCAGGCACACCAGTGATTTTCAGGTGTTTGTTTTTCAAAACAAGATTTGTACTGCATAAATAATTTCCGGCAGGAAGATTTACCGTCTCTCCCGAATTTAGTATGCTGACAAGATAAGAAGTATTATCATTGGCTTTTACCTTAAATTTAGCATCAGCATAGTATTCTCCATTTTTTTTGTTATAGTAATTGGCATTTCCTTTTTTATTTATTGGAGCAGCACTAACAGTCTGAGCTTGAGCAATGTCCACACTTCTAACTCCGACTCCATAATCCTGATAACTGTTATTTATTGCCTTGGGATAAATACTACCAGTATGGCTTACAAATAAAGTTGGTGCTGATAGTATTACTAACGTTACAGCCAGTATAAAAATAAAAAAGACTTTTTTAAGGCTTATTTTCATTGATTCCTCTCCGATGCAATAAAGTTATTGAGTTTATTTCAGTCAAAAGTATATTAGGACAGCTACATAAATCTGATTTCTGCGGCTCAAATTTTTGAATCAGCCAGACACTCTTTGAGTCGGTAAATGTTTTTCAACTGCCAAATTGTATATATTGTGCAGCTTTTTACAGTAATTTTCAATTGAAAACGCTCTCGCTTTCTTTATGCAGTTTTCTGAAAACTTTTTCAGAATTGCGTCATTCTCATACAAGTATTTAATTTTTCCAGTCAGATCCTCTGAGTCCCCGGAGGCAAATAACAGACCATCATAATTATTTTTTATCAATTCCGGAATACCACCGATATTAGAACCAATAACAGGAGTTCCATACATCTGTGATTCCAGTACAGACATTGGGCAGTTTTCAAACCATTCAGAAGGACAGACCGAAAATAAAGCTTTGCTAATAAGGTTTTTCAGTTCTTCACCAGTTTTAAATCCAAGAAATTCAACATTGTCTATACCTGTTAACTCATTTTCAAGTTGTCCTGATCCAACAAATTTGAACTTTATATGTGGTAGATTTTTACAGGCCGGGATTAAAGTTTTTATCCCTTTTGCGGCTGAGATTCTCCCGAAATATAAAACATAAGGCTCCTTAATAGCAGCATATTCATTATTAATTCCGTTTGTAAAATTATGTAATACTATGAATTTTTCTCTTGATATAGTCGAATTCATACTGATTATTTTTTCTTTAAGGAAGTGGCTTGGAGATATAAAGTAATCTATGTAGTTATATGTTCCAAGCTGCCTGTATATATAGCTTTCCAGTGCACCTATTATGCTTTTTAACATTGAGTTATCTATACATCTTTCTTTTACACACTTTACGAATTTCCCTCCGCTGCATTTTTCACAATACTCCCTTCTCTTGTTATTGTATAGTCTATGATAAGGACATACCAACTGGGGATCATGAAGTGTCTGAACAACAGGAAGGTTATATTTTTTAATTTCATATAAAATTGATGGAGTGACCTGGTAATTGTAGTTATTGAGGTGTACTATATCAGGTTTAAAGGTTTTAATTACTTTTCCGATTTTACTTTTTGCTTCAAGGGAGTAAATTACTTTAAACGGATATGAAGCTTTTCTTAAAATGCTACCGCTAAAATCGACATAGGATATATTTTCCCTGGCACTGTTGCCAACAACGTTTCTGGAGTCCTCCATACCAAAATACTCGATTTCATGGCCTAATTTTTTCATATATTGAAACAAGTGAAACATATATGTTTCACTTCCACCTTTGTTGTATAGGAATTTATTTACCACTAATATTTTCATCACCTGTGTACCTTATGCTTTCCGGGCCTCGATTGTGCCTCTGTACTTAATTATTTTTGCAGGTACCCCACCCACAACAGCATAATCCGGAACATTACAGTTTACTACTGCACCTGCTGCAATTATGCATCCGTCACCAATTTTTACACCATCTAAAATTACTGCTTTTGCCCCTATCCAACAGTCTTTTCCAATAGTTATTCCTTTTCTGCTAGCACCTTGCAGTCTAATAGGCTTATAAATATCGTTGAATATGTGGTTTTCTGCATGTATACTGACTCCCGGACCGAAAATCGTATTATCACCGATTTCAACCCGGCCCCTGACAGCTATAAAAGCATTTGGCGAAATTCCTACATTGTTTCCTATTACCAGCTCCTCTCCCAGTTCTCTTACAACGCCTGTACACTCAATAATACTATTTCTCCCAATAGATACGTTATTTCCAATCTTTACTCCATCCCTACTTAATGAGTTTATGCAGGTGTTATCTTCAAATATTACATTTTTACCGATAGACAGTTTGCCTTTATACTTTAGTTTAACTTTTGACCCACAGAACAGAATCCCTTTACATTGTTTGACTCCGATTCTTTTAAATAATCCCCTCAAAACTTGTAACCCTCTGTTTATAAGAGTGTTAACTATATCAATTACACTCAGATTAGGATCGATTTCATAATTTTCATTTTTTAATTTTGATATCAGTTTCGAAATAAGCTTCTTCAAGGCAGTCCCTCCTTATATGTAAGTTTTGCCTCCATGAAATCAGCATAACAAAATTTAGTGGAGGCATATGTTAACCCTGCCAATATCCAAAAAGTCTCTAAATAAAAGTTATTATTTGTGAGGTTATAAATCAGTGTGGCAGCATATGCTAATAAAATATAGTCAATAATAGTTTTCTCACCCTTACTCCTATTGATATACTTAAATTTTAGAATTTGAACTATGGGAAATAAGATTAACATCATATTTGTAACGAGCCCGGTTAAACCCTGTTCAGCCCATATTTGCAATACAAAATTATGAACATTTGCTCCGTTAACATTGTATAAATCAAACCTTTTAAATAGATAGCTGAACATATCTTTATACATATCCTGCTGATATGCGGCATTACCGATGCCAATACCGGTAGCCATATAATCATATCCTTCCCTAAGCGAAACCAACCATTGTACAAAATGATATTTTGTGGAACCCTCCTGCGGATTAAAGGCCTCTAAAATCCGTTCATATAAGCTGGGGAAAAAGGATAGAACAACAGGAATACAACAAACACCTATTATTGCAAGCACTAAATTCATTTTTCTGTCAGTGCCCAGTATAGATATGAAATGAATAATAAAAAAGCATATTAACGCAGCTCTGGAGTAAGTTAATCCCATTGTCACAACATTCGCAGCAAATAGAACTATGTATAAAATTTTTATTTTTCCGGTGCTATTCCTTATTTTATAATTTACAAAGAGGGATTGAATCAGAATACAGTTCGCAATTCCTACCGCACCTAATCCCATGACCCCTTCCAGCCTGTTTATAATACCATTTGATTCTACAAGTGCTTGTGTCTTATACACATTGTCAATCACCTGCAGGTATCCGTCAGAATACAATATAAAAGACGGTATCAGCAGTTTACCGTTAAAATAACTGACTATCGAAACAACGACCAGAATGATATTACAAAATATGATTGCACTAATGATTTTATTGAGCATATCTTTATTACTTGAGTATTTGTATAAAACCAGCATTATCAGGTACAGATAGATATACTGTAACAGCTCTTTAAAGGAAAGCCCGAAATTCAAAGAAAATATACAGGATAGAATAATTGAAGTAATATATAGTACGAAGATCATATGATCTTTTTTATCAAATATACTCCCATTTATCCTGAAGTCTTTAATTGACGCCTTACATATCAGAATAGATATAAATACTACACTCCACAAAAATTGAAGTATTTTCATATCAATTATACCGGTTTTAAATACGAATATGTCAGTACATGGAGATAAGAAAACTCCAAGTAAAATTAAATTTTGTATACTTAGTAATTTTTTTCTCATTTCTCCTCCATTGATTACTGTAATTATTCATTATTGCCGCCTATAACTTCCAAATATTTATTTTTAAATTGGATATGATCCGATCTGCCCATTTCTCTCATAAAAATCCACTAGATTATTTATTTTGCCCATACCCTGTCTCCGAAAAATACACCCTTGAGCAGACTTACTTTATTAAACAACAACTCTTTAAGGATTAAAGGTATAAAAATTCCGAGAGAAAATGCTATTACAATTGCAGGTATAAAGTTAAGATTAGCATACCCTGTCATTGCGGTTACCGAAATCAAAACAATATAGGGATTATGCATATAATATATTGCTGATGTTCTTTTACCCAGATAGTTCAATGTTCTATATACAACATTGTTCTTATATTGTGATAAGCTGTATAAAACAAATACGGCTGTTAAAGCACAAAATACTTTTAAGCTGTTTCCGATAAAGCCGTGTGATATCGCGCAGAACTTAAACGCTATGGCATATAAAACTACCAGCACACAATTTATAAATAAATTAGCTCTGAACTCTATATTCCTGATATATCTTGCAATAAATACACCTATTTCGTAATATATCCACACTACCAGGAATCTTTTTGGGACAAAAATCTGATTGTCGATAAAATTGTTTGCCAGAAATCCGGCAAATAAGACAACCAATAAAAATATCAGATTTATATATTTATTGCTCATAAAACTATGTACCAGATAAGATACAACTGTAACAATAAATAAGATATAAACGAACCACAATACATTGCCTGTCAGCACCTTGAATAAAAAAATATCCCTGAATACACCTATTGGATTCAAGGTTAATTTCTCTGGGATTACGTCCGAGTTTACAGTTTTCAGTAAGTAATAGAACAGGTATAAGGTCAGCGACCATACAAAGTATGGAAGCAGGTATTTTCGGACCTGACTAATGCCGATTTTTTTAAATTTACGGATATCATAAGGCCGCAATCCTTGGATATATCCCGATACTATAAAAAATATAGGCATATGGAAGGTATATATTATTTCCTTAATAATGTGGAGTATATAGTTATTCGCCTCTAGAGCTGATGTTATGCAGTGTCCCAAAACGACCATGCATATCCCTACACCCTTTAAAAAATCCAAATCCTCATTGTGCCGCATATTCATCTGTTATTCAACCCTTTCACTTATATAAATCAAATATTGGAAATATATTATCCTGAAGCTTTTTAACCCGAATTTGATCTATATCTAAGCATGTTATATGATGTCCGATCTCCGCCAAACAAACACCTGTTACCAATCCTACATATCCGGTACCGGTAATTGTAATCTTCATTAATAATTCCCCTCCAAAACATCTTTATTTACAACATAAAGGTTACATCAAGCTACTACTGAATTTTTTTGCTGCCTGCGTTTTTTTACCGCTTTTTTCTGGATATTATAAAAGTATTTGAATGCTCTGAGATATTTTTTATAAAGTCCCTTGCCTACTCTATTTAATACAACCCCTAAGAGGTTGGTATTAGCCGCTTCCAGTTTTTCCTTTGCCCTGATCAATGCATCCAGATCTGTTTCCCCCACGTTGGCAACCAGCAATACTCCGTCTGCCTTGGTAGACATAACCGCTGCATCAGATACAGAGTCAAGTGCAGGTGAATCTATAACAATAAAATCAAAATCATTTTTTAGTCTCTGCATTAGTATAGAGAACCGGGATGAGCATAATAACCCTAGAGGGTTTGATGCCGTATTCCCATTGGGAATATAGAGCAGCCCTTCAATGCTGGTATATGAGATAATTTCTTCAAATTCAGCCATACCGTTAAGATAATGGGCCAAACCCATGTCACTTCCCCATTTTAAAGCTCTGACATCAGATCTCTTTCTCATGTCAGCGTCAATTAAAATACACTTCTTACCCCAGTTTGTCATGGTTATGGCCAGGTTTGTCGCCACTGAAGTTTTACCTGTTTTAGGTTCGGCACTTGTAATAACAATGCTCTTCAGAGCTTTATTCTCCGACTTCATATGAATGTTGCCTGAAAGCATAGAAAATGCATCTTTTACTGCCGGATTGTCCTGCTCAATCAAGTTATATCTCCTATCCTGCATTTTTCCCTCCTATTTAATACTGTATTTTGGTATAACTCCCATAAGCCTAATCTTTGTATATTTTTCGACTTCTTCTATATGTCTTAGTGTTGTATCAAAGAGTTCCTTTATATATATAATGGCTAAAGCTATAACTATGCCCGCAATTGTACCAATAAAAGTTTTCTTAATAAAATCATTACTAACCGGATAGTTTGGTATTTTTGCTTCATCGAGTATACCTACTATATTACTGTTAGTAAGTGTCTGCAGACTTTTCACAAATGCCTTCGTAACTTCGTTGGAGGCCTCTGCCGCAATCTGAGGGTCATAGGATGCTGCACTTATTCCCAACACTGCGGAATCATTCTTAGGTTCAACCGATATCATTCCTTTTAATTGGTCGGGTGTAATACTGTATTTATCAAGGTTTTTAGAGGCTAAAGTTAATACCTGTTCACTTGTAATAATCTGCTTATAATCCTGAAGCAGCTGTCTGCTAAGCATTACGTCCTGATAATTAACACTATCTTTTCCGTCGACGGCAATACTTTTGTTTAAGGCATAAACAGTGGTTTCTGCCATATAAACAGGTACTGCCGTAAAATAACTTGAATATGCACTAATTCCGCCGCCTATTCCTGCCAATAAAACAATTAGCCATAGCATTCTTAATATTGAATGAAAAAATCTCTTAATCTCCATAAAAAACCTGTCTCCTTAATGTAATTTTGTATATGGCAGTGCTTCGCCATTCGGAACATCAAAAGTCTGCTCCGCGACTAAAATTAAACTTATATCCCCCATATTGTTCTTTCACGCCGAAACAGTGAAAAACCTTACGAGATCCTATGCCGGCTGAACCAATGCCACACTCAGTTCTACTGTCCGTGGTTCACTCATCAGGTTCAGTACTACTTTTACTCTTCCTTTTCTTGTATCTACCGACTGGATAAAGCCCTCCAGTCCGTAAAGGGGTCCTTCTACTACTACTGCTCTTCCACCTATAACGTATATCTTAGAACATTCAATTATTTCACTGTCTGAAGTCAACCTGCCTATAATTTCAATCTCACTTTGATAAATCTGCAGTGGACCGTCGCTATCTTTAAGCAGCCTTATTACTCCAGGAATGTCCCTGACAATATCATAGGTCTCATTATTGATTACTCCATTGAGGAGAATATAGCCCGGAAACAGTGTCCGTAATTTGTCCTCCCACTTTCCCTGCTTTCGTTCAGTCATTCTCCTTTTTGGTACAATTGCCCTTAGCTGGCTATTTAATCGAAAGTTGATTCTTTCTTTAACTTTCTCCTCTTCACCTGTTGCTACAAATAAAGCGTACCATCCTGCTTCGTTTTTAAATTTCATAACTGTTTCCGTCCGGCCCTATTGTATTTATTAGAATAACTGTAAAATTATTCCTAATATGAAATTATACTCAGAACAGAAATTTTGTAAAATTAATAACTTCGCCATTTCCCATTTTATATGGCAGATTTTCTACAATAAAACGTATTATGTTGTAATAATCTCTGTTAGATTTAGATAGCCGCTGTAACTAATTGATATAAACTTATCAATATTCGTTTTATTTTTTTTATACATTTCCGAATGTATTATTTTTAAATTTACATAAAATAAATTTATTATATGAAAAATCTGATAATAAGCTATCTTTTATGTTGCTGAAGCGACAAAAAACCTTGCAGACTCCTCATAGTCGAGTCTGCAAGGTTTTTTCAGCGTATAGGAATTAATATGTTTTTCATTCTTTGAATGTGATAATATAATTTAGGTTGAGCAAGTACACTAAAAACTCCATGTAGATAAATTTCTTGGTAAAAGAGATTTACTTTATAAGCTTTGCTGCCATTGCGTATACAGGGTCCTTGCTCTGCTTCATGTCAGCAAGCTTGTTGTTCAAAAGCTTTTGAGTGCTAAAATCCAAAACGCCGTAGCTGTATAAGTTATTATCCTTCTGGAACTTTGCTATAGCTGCTACAGTCTTTTTATCAAGAACTGTATCCGGCTGGTCAACATCGTAGTTCAAAAGCTTTAGTATGGCTTCAGCATATAATACATCGGTATATCTGGTTCCAAGCTTTGGCTTCACTGTCACCGTCAAAGACTCCACAAGATTCACCGGTATACCTGTTTTATCTTCATCAACTTTAACGTTTGGCTCAATACCCTTAAGGTCTATACACTCACCGTTAGGTGTATAGTAAAGGCCCACTGTCATTTTTGCCCAACCGATAAGTTCGTTTTCCATAGGATGATAGGTAAAATCCCATGCATTGACTTTCTTTACTTCACTATTTTGGTTAAAGCTTTGGAAGGCTTCCTCATTTAATAGAGGAAAGAAATTCTGAACCTTTGCTTTTCCGAAGGTCTTGGTTCCTACAATAATACCAGCCTTGGTATCCTTTATTGCTCCTGTCAGTATTTCAGAAGCACTGGCTGAATATTCATTTACAAGTACTGCAAGCTTGTACTTAAGCTTAGTCCTCGACGAATAATAGGTTTCATCGAGTTCGTCCTCATCCTTGTAATCCAATTTTGTGATAACACCCTTCGGGACGAAGAATCTGGCGATTGCAACTGCCTGATCCACATACCCTCCTGGATTATTCCTCAAATCCAGTATTACTCTTGTAATTTCTTTACTGTCAAAGTAGTTGAGCGCAGTCTCCACTCCGCTGTAGGTATTGCTGGAGAAGGAATCAATTTGTATGTATCCGGTATTACCTCTTATTTCATAATGAACCGTTGGTATGTCAATATATTCTCTTTTTATTACAAAACTGATAATATTATTCTCTCCCTGACGAAGCAGTCCCAGCTTTACCTCTGTACCTGCAGCACCCTTAACCATGTCCATAGTCTCTTCGAAGGACTTTCCGACTACCGATTCGCCGTTTATCTCAGCAATCTGATCACCCGGCAGCACCCCTGCCCTCCAAGCAGGAGAATCTTCAAAAACCTTTTCTATGGTAATATATTTTGCCTTTTCTTCGAGATAGGCCTGCACACCGATACCCTCTACCGAACCTGAAAGCGATGTCATTAGATCATTGAATTCCTCAGGTGTTAAAAAATCGGAGTAATCGTCGAGAACCCCAAACATATCCTTCAGGTTGGTGGCTTTATTTAATGCCTCCTCGGGAATCTCCCCATTATATTTCTCTCTGATAAGATTTCTAACGCTTTCCAAATATTCCTTTTGTTCAGTTGACTGAGTCTGGGCCGCCAACTGATATTGGTCGGCTACTTGTGTTTGACTATTCGGTTGGTTTTCGGCAGCCAAAGCACCGGTACTGAAAAAACTAAAAACTATAGCAAGCGCTAAAATAAGCGCTGAAAATCTCCGTAACTTAGTCATGTATTAACCTATCCCCCTGTAATAAATAGTGAATAATGAACAGGTGAATGGTGAATAGTTATAGTTGACTTGCTTTGCAAGTCTTATATTAAATAAGACCAAAGCCATGTAATTTAAGGCTCGCGGAGCGAGCCTACATTAACTCTTCACTCCTCACTCTTCACTCTTCACTATTAACTAATCACTATATTAGTAATTTATCAGTCTATCCATATACTCTTTTCTGATATCTTTACCCATATAATCTATATATGTCCTCATCATATCTGCAAATTTCGCTTTAGTTATTTTATTGTTGGGATAAATGTAGCCCTTTGCATCTTCAGAAATCAATCCTATCTGCTCTGCCACATACATTGGGGCTCTGGCGTAAACGGGAATTTTATCATTATCCTTGAAGCTTGTAACAGGTACTGGATTTGGTGCCAGTCCGTTGAGCCCCAGCGCGTTTATCATCATTGCAACCGCTTCCGAAAAGGTTATAAGCTCTTCAGGCCTGAATTTACTTTTTCCGTTTCCTGAAATAATACTTCTTTTCGAAGCTTCATTTATACTTGTAAAGAAAGCATGAGTGGTTGGAACATCTGAAAATGCAGAAGTAATAACCTGATTTTTGTTGGTTTTTGTAGTAGTCTTTTTTGGTTTAAAGGCCGGATCCAGTGGAACCTCCGGAGCTACCTTCAAAAAGGCATCAACAAATTCGGCTCTACTGATATACTCCTGAGGATCAAAATCTGCTGCCTCCCCGGACTGAAAGGCCTCGAGTCCAAACATCAGCGCAATATTTTCCTCAGAAGGATGACCTCTTAGTATATTAAGGTTAGGTGAAACCATTCTTGTTGAAGTCGGGAAGCTTTCCAATTTTAAATCACCGGTATACGTAATCAGCTTGGTTGTAGGCATTTTCTTTCTGTCCAACTCGCTTAACTCGGCTGTATACTTTAGTACATTTTCATTTACCTGGGTCTGAACGTAGCCCCCAGCAATACTTGATTGCTCAGGAAGGTTCTCATAATATTGCAGTTCTTTTTTTGTTGTTGTAGATACTTCCATTTTAACACTGCCTACAGTCACAGGTGCCTTTCCTGCCCTCTGCTGAACTACTTCCTGATTTATAATCTGAGTTTCCGCAGAACTCCAATACTGATCATATCCTGTATAGATAGTGGTTGAGTTTACAATAGTATAATCTTTAGATGTCGCAGAACTACCTATTCTATACTTTTTTTTGCTGATTATCTCACCCTGGTAATAATTTACCGCCGGTTTAGTGTCATTTAGAATAGACTTTGTCAGTTCATAATCCGAAACTGACGGAATCGTATATGTAGTTCCGCCTACAGTAACAGTCTCACGAGCCAGAATCAAATGTGTGGATTCTACCTTTTGACCGTTAGGCTTTGTTGTAATTGTTGTAACAAATTTTAAAGTTCTGGTAAGCTTATCCGCTGTACCATTACTGAGAGCATATACATATTGGGATGTCAATATTTGCTTTTTATTCTTGGTATCCTCCGTAAAGCTTTTATTCAGAGTCAGTGTTCCTTTCATTATAACGGGTACACCAGAAAGAAAGCACGGCTCCTGATACTGGTATTCATATTTACTTTTCGCAGTTTGTGAAGTCATACTAGGAGTTTCTCCCGAGGAAATCCCTCCCTCGTAGCCACTGTCTCCCTGCCTTGCGTAAATATCACCGGGGATTGCTGATAAAAGGATTGCTGCTGCAAGAGTAAAGCCTATTGCAGACCTCTTCTTTGTCATTCCCCGCTTTTCTTTGTTTTCGTTATTTAATCTCTTTAATAAATTATGCAATGTACTGACCCCCAATGATTTTTTCATGATATTATTATAGTCTCGGTTGTCTACTCTTCTACTATTACAATGTAGGCGTCACCTGCTGCAGAAGTATCCTTCTTCAGTACTCTGACCTTATCACCCTTTTTAAGTTCGGAAGGGCTAACCCTTTTGTTGTTCTTAATTATTATCGAGTTTGTCAGCAGATTGAACTTACTGTCTGCCATATTAACGTACAATTTTGTTGAGGTGTTGTAGTATCTGCAATTCCTTAGTTCAATACCTGTAGGCTGACTAACCAGATTTCCGTCATCATCATAGTTGGCTCCGGTAGCTGAGATAAACACACCTGTTATATTTGTATTTCCGTATGGTGCCGTACTGATTTCTATAGCATTTGTTCCGTCACTGAGAATATAGACGGTTCTGTTCTTGAAGGTCCCGGTTCCGTTATGGCTGAAGAAATCACCCTGTCCTACTATACCGTCGGTGTCTGTGATTCTTGTATTCGAGTCAAGAGTAAAGGTCATTGGAGTATTTGCATATCCCCAGTTTACTCCATTCAGCTTAGAGTAGGACTGCAATGTCACACTCTTGTATTCATCAATACCGGATATTCTTCCTCTGTAAAGCTGAATTCCTTCAGTTCCAACCCTCTTCTCTATGGATACCACTCCTGCTACAAGAGCTCCGCTTTCAGCATCCCTGTTTGCAACTACATATGTATAATCATCAGCCTGAACACTTGCTGCCTGCACAAGTCTTCCATCCTTAATCACAATTGTTCCCTTATTGTAAGTTATGCTAGTTTGTGCCTGCTGCAGTGTAAACTTGTTTGAGCCTGAAGTAAATACCTTGTCATTATATGTAACCTCTTTATCCCCTGTAAAGCTGGCCATTACAGCATTTTCACTGTTCCCGTAGTCTCTTTCGCTTACAAGGTAAACGGTAGTTCCTTTAAAATATTTATTCAAATCTTTAACAGTCTTGGTTGTCCCGTCATAATATGCCTCGAAATCCTCACCCAGCTCTAAAGATTTCATAAATATCTCATTTGCGTCCTTAACCCAAACGCCATTTCTAAGAACCCACGGATCATCTATTGTTATCTGCTTTGAAAGACTATCATACCTCTTAAAACTTCCCTTATATACATTGGCAATCAGCCTGTCTCCGCTTTCAACGGTAATCTCCTTGAGAATGGTAAGATTAGGAGCTTCATTAATCAGCAGCTTTACCCCGTCACCGTCCTTCAGCTGACTTAGCTTGGACAACTTTCCATTCTTGATAACAATGACACCGTCGGTGCTGTATTGGATTATTCCCTTATCGGTTTCAACGGTAATAGAATTTATTTTTGTCGAAACTACTTTTCCATAGCGCAGCTTATAATTGTCAACACTGCTGATGGAAGAAATGGCCCCGGTATCATCTACCCTTACAAATACAGTATCTCCGGCTTCAATATCCTCCAGCTCTGCCAGCTGGTGATTCTTAAAAACCTCAACACTATTGGGATCGCCATAATTGAAGGTTCTTAGGGTTGAAAGCTCTAAAGGAATACCGCCTGAACCATCAGAATTATAAAGAGTAAGGTAACCCAACTGAGGATTGTTTTCTTCAACAATACCTGAAGTAAGTCCCCACTCACGGGCTTTTTTTACTTTGATGGGAACTATTTCGGCGACCATATTCTGCTGAATACCCAGGATAACTATTGACTCAGGTAATATTGAAGCCATGTCCACAGGTGCTTTTGATACTGCATTCAAAATATTGCTTGAATAGGAACGGTTTTCGTATACCACATTCCCGCTTACGGTTTTCTTAACAGGTTCTGAAATATCCTCATTAGGGTATTTAACGGTCTGGGTTAACGGAGTATAATTTATGGTTCTACCTGTATTGTTTACACTGTTAACTACTGCTGCCACATAGCTCATTTCACCGCTGTTGGAAAGCACTCTGGCATATCTTACCGTCTTATCCTCAATTCCAACGATGTATTCAAGCTTGTCACCCTTTTTAAGACTCGAGGAGTTTGTTATGGTTCCGTTCTTAAATACCGGTATTTCAGTACTAAATTCTGCCTGCACCTTTCCAGTCTGTTCATTTGACGTGGTGGCGGGTGACTGATAGCGAGTTTCTGTTACCAGTTCATCAAGGAGTCCGTCGGAATTTCTTAAAACAGCGTATTTATAATCAATTCTGTAGCCTTTTGAGGTATCCTTTGTGGTCTGGATATCCTCAATGGTTGCAGTTCTTTTCTCCATGTTTTTCAAAGGAAGAATTACATTTTCAGCATTTTTCAGAATTCGTGCCGCCTGCTCCCTGGTAACTGCCTGGGTAGGATTAAACCTTCCTTTTCCGTCACCGCTCATGATATTATTCTGCAGAACAGCTTCGATATAGGGTACATTTTCGGCGATTGTACTGTTCCAATCGGAAAAGTTGTTAAACAATTCCTGTCCTTCAAATGCAGGGGGAAGCATCAGGGCCTTTGCAAGCCATGTGGCAAATTCCTGTCTTTGTACGGCTGAACCCCTTTTGAAATCATCTGCCTCAAGGCTGGTTTGGTCAGCATTCATTGCATCTGCAAGTTCCTTTTGGGTTATAAGTCCCTCATTCGCTGCCAGTTGGAGGCTCCCATCGAATAAAACAGCCTGAAGACCGGTTTTTTTCTGACCTGCAGCTCTTACAGCATTTAGTGCCTGGCCCTGGGCAGTTATGTCCTGTATCCTGTTAGCCGCCATATATACCAGATATAATGCCATTTCCTTAGATACAGTCCCATTGGGATTGAACTTTGTATTTCCAAACCCCTTTAACAAATCCAGTGCACCATTCTGGTAAATAGCATCCTTCATGTCATAAGGAGCTTTTTCTATATCCGAATATTTTAGGTTATTTATTACAGCCTGTCCGTTTTGGGTGGATTTGTATGTATTTACTATAGGCTCTTTTGTAACTGCCCCATGAACTAAGCTCGTCTGAGTCAAAACTGCAGCGCTTACAGTAATAGCTATTATTTTTTTTAATACTCCGGAGATTGTTCTGGAATTTACTTTATTTTTCGAAGATTTAAAAAGATTCATTTATTTGACCCCTGTAATAATCAAATTTTCTGTATATCTTATTATATCGGCTTTTTTTGGATATTTTTTATTAAAGTTTCATTACAATAGTGAGATTCTGTTAAATGCCAATTACCTGAAATAAGTATAACCCTCCAAAATCTTCATGTTAATGTTTTGGTGAGCCTGACGATAATTTACTATACGGATTAACATTTTTTTACTAATATTTGACATTATAGCTGTCAAATCTGTTTCTGTTTTTCATGTTATTTTATGTAATTATGTTATTTTGTATCATTATGGGGTATTTGATATTTATATAATATTTTGAGATGACAATTTCCCAAAAATAAAATGTAAATAAGGAGTTGACTTAAATGAAGATAAAGGCAAAGCTTGTTTTATCCTTTTCAGCAATCTTAATGCTTTTTGCCCTTACAGTATTTTTGCTTGTGTATTTCAAGGTATCAGGAGTAATTCAGGCAAACTATCAAACTAATATAGAGAAAAATGCCAGACTTTCTCTGGCCTTTCTTGATGAAAGATTTAACGGAGAATGGAGTATAAAAGACGGAGTACTTTATAAAGGAAAAGAAAAAATGAATGATTCAACTGAATTTGTTGATACTATTCAAAAAGAAAGCGGTTATCTGGCTACAATATTTATGGGGGATACCCGGGTAGCTACAAATGTGCTTCTTGAAGACGGAAAAAGGGCTATAGGCACCAAGGCTTCCGAAGCGGTTATCAATACAGTCCTGAAAGAAGGTAAAGACTATCATGGAGAAGCCCTGGTTGTAGGAAGAAATGTATTTACATACTACACTCCACTTAAGGATGCTAAAGGCGAAGTAATTGGAATGTGGTTTGTCGGGGTTGAAAAATCCGTTGTAGACAAACAGATTTCCAATATTTTTGGAAACATAGCAATACTAATCATTTGTGCACTTATTATTGGAGCAGCTCTTGCCTTCTTTATAGGACATTCCTTCAGTAAAGCTATAGGTAAAATAAATATTCAATTGAATAAATTCTCTGAGGGCGATTTCAGTCATAAGCTTGATGAAAGCAGCTTAAGGCTCAAAGGTGAACTGGGTCAGATTTCACATTCTGCCAACAGGTTACAGCAGTCAATTCAGGGTATAATCAAGTCGGTTATACAGGAATCTGACAGAATTAACGAGGCTGCTGCCCTTACCGACAGTCGGATTTCCGACCTTAGTGGGAACATCGAGGATGTATCGGCTACAACTGAGCAGCTCTCTGCAGGAATGCAGCAAACTGCTGCAACAATGCAAGAGATGAATGCCACCTCTGCCGAAATAGAAACAGCAGTAGGGAATATAGCTGCTAAAGCACAGGAAACCTCCTTCGCTGCTCAGGAAATCAGCACGAGAGCACTTTCGCTGAAAAATTCGGCAAAAGATGCTAAGGATTATGCTTACAATATATATAAAGAAACCAACTCCGAGCTTACCAGAGCCATTGAGCAAAGTAAGTCCATTGAGCAAATACGATTGTTATCGGATGCCATAATGCAGATTACCAGCCAGACAAACCTGTTGGCTCTTAACGCTGCAATTGAAGCCTCCCGTGCGGGAGAAGCCGGACGCGGATTTGCCGTGGTAGCTGATGAAATCAGAAAACTTGCCGAAGATTCAAAGAAGGCTGTAGGTGAAATTCAAGGTGTTACAAAGAGCGTGTTAAGTGCGGTGGAAAACCTCGTTAACAGTTCTCAGAACATTCTGTCCTTTATTGAAACAACAGTTATCAACGACTATAACAATCAGGTTGAAAACAGTGAACAATACAGTAAGGATGCTATCCATATTGATGAACTGGTATTGGATTTCAGCTCAACCTCTCAAGAACTTCTGGTTGCCATCAGCAATATGATGAAAGCTATCAATGAAGTCACAATATCTACCAACGAGGCTGCTGAGGGAACTACTAACATAGCTATAAAAGCTGCGGATATTATGGAAAAGGGAAATGAAGTGGTTATAATTTCACAGGGTTCTAAAACTGCTTCCGAGAATTTGAAGGAGTATGTTTTAAATTTTAAAATATAGGAATAGCCTATAGTCAATAACGAATAGCAAATAGTGACTAGTTTTTTATGCTTCTCTAAGTGTCAAACATAAAAAATGCTATTAAGATAAAAATACCCTGTAAAAGACCTACCTTTTACAGGGTATTAATTGTTCAATTCCGTTTTACATTCTCTCAGGCGCGCTGATACTCAGCAAATCAAGCACATTTCTTATAACTATTCTTGTGGAGTCTACAAGTACCAGTCTTGCCTTCATCAGTTCCTCTTCCTCGCCTTTTACTCTGCAATTTGTATAGAAGCTGTGGAAGGAGGCAGCTACTTCCTGCACGTATCTTGTAAGTCTGCTAGGTTCAAGTGTCTCGGCAGATATTCTCACTTCGTCAGGATATTCAGAAAGCTTCTTTATAAGTTCAAGTTCCTCCTGCTTGTCGAGGAGCTCAAGCTTTGCAGTATTAACCTCGGGTATAATGATTCCCTCGCTCTCCAAGAGCTTTAGCATGCTGCATATTCTGGCATGAGCATATTGTACATAGAACACAGGGTTTTCATTTGACTGCTTGACAGCAAGGTCAAGATCAAAGTCAAGGTGGCTGCCAGATGCCTTAGTATTGAAGAAGAACCTTACTCCGTCCCTGCCAACTTCCTCCACCAAATCCATCAAGGAAATGGATTTACCTGTTCTCTTGGACATTCGTGCAATTTCGCCGTTTCTGTATAGACGAACCAGCTGGAACAGCACGACATCAAGCTTGTCTGGATTAACTCCGATAGCAGCCATGGCAGCTTTCATCCTGGCAACATGGCCATGGTGGTCTGCACCCCAAAGATTGATTACCCATTCAAAACCTCTTGTCTCAAACTTGTTGCGGTGGTAGGCAATATCTGCCGCGAAGTAGGTCGGGATACCGTTATTCCTGATAAGAACCTCATCCTTGTCACTTCCGATAACTGAACCTTTTAACCAGAGAGCACCATCGTTTTCAACAGTACAGTTATTTTTTTTAAGTAGTTCAATAGTCTGCATTACCTCTCCGTTTTTATGAAGAGTCTGCTCTGAAAACCACACGTCAAAATGGATTCCATAGCTTTCAAGACCTTCCCTTATTCTTTGAATATTTCTCGGAAGCGCAAAGTCAACAAAAACCTTTTTTCTTTCTTCAGAAGGCACATCAATATATTTATCACCATTTACAGTAATAAAATCCTTCATGTGCTCGGTAATATCCTCTCCGTGATAGCCGTCCTCGGGAAACTCAATGGCATCTTCTCCCTTTATAAGCTGAATATATCTGGCCTCAAGGGAAATGCCGAATTTTTCAATCTGATTACCTGCATCATTTATAAGAAATTCTCTGGTAACATCGTAGCCGGCCGCATCAAGAACACTTGCTATACAGTCTCCAAGGGCTCCACCCCGGGCATTACCCATATGCAAAGGCCCGGTGGGGTTGGCACTTACAAACTCTACCATTACCTTTTTACCGTTACCAATGTTGATGCGTCCGTACTGTTCCTTTTCTTCCTTTATTACTCTGACAGCGTCATAAAGGTACTTTGTGTCCAGAGTAAAGTTAATGAATCCCGGACCTGCACAGGTCACCTCAACTATATAGCTATTGCTTAAATCAATATTTTTAATAATAATTTCAGCAATCTGGCGCGGTGCTTTTTTTGCTATCTTCGTTATCTGCATGGCTATATTGGTTGAAAAGTCACCGTGTCCCTTTTCTCTTGGTATCTCAATAGCTACATCAGTGATTTCTAGCTGGGGCAGTTCTCCGGCTTCTATGGCTTTGTTGACTGAACCCAGCACTGCTCCTTTAATTTGCTGGCGTATTTCCTCTGTTATGTTTTTCATTTACAGCTCCTACCTCTCTAATTTGCATATAAAAATCATTTCTTCCGGTGTTATGATTATCTATCTCAATCAGATAGCCTACACGAATTTCTCCGCCTGAATCATCTATATTTATGTCAACAGTATTAGCGTATACACCTATAGTAAAAACCCCATACTCGGTTTCATAGGATGAGACATGTTTTTGTCCCTTTTGGAAAACAAACTGCGAATTTACCTTTCCAAATCTCATCAATGTAACAACTCCGTCACAGACCTTTAAAGTAGTGGTGGTTCCAACCATTCCTGTTACTTCACTTTCCTTATAGGTTATATAGTAATTATTGCCTTTTTGATAATATTTTCCTTCTGTGATAAGTTCAAGAGTATTCTGATCGTTTTCCGGATCAGTCTGAGTACCCTTTACATTTATTATCACATCCTTACTCATCCGGTCTCCTCCTTAATTTCATTCGTACCTTTGCTTCAAATACACTGCTTTAAGTTTCTTCTTAACCTATACGTTATAATATACATATAACACATTTTTTTCAACTAGAAGGAGCAATTTTAATGAAAAGGTATTTAGTTGTTAACTAAAAATCAGGAATTAGTATACTCCCTCTTACAGTCTTCAAATCTTTCATAGGCCAGTTCAATAAGCCTGTCAATCAGTTCAGAATACGGTATCCCGCTTGCAGACCACAATTTAGGATACATGCTAATCTGTGTAAATCCGGGAAGTGTATTAATTTCGTTAATATATATTTCCCCTGTATCCTTATGTACAAAAAAATCTACTCTTGAGAGCCCGGAGCAATCAAGGCATTTAAATGCTCTGACTGCATACTCCCTTATCTTTTGCACAGTTTCGGCCGAAAGATTTTCAGCAGGTATCATTACCCTTGAATCATCACCTACTTGATATTTTGCCTCATAATCATAAAATTCATTACATGGAATAACCTCTCCTACTGTTGATGCTACCGGATTGTCGTTTCCAAGAACTGCACATTCTATTTCTCTTCCGTTAATAAATTCCTCAACCAGAATCCTTCTGTCATTCTTTGCTGCTATCTCAAGAGCCCTTTTCAATTGCTCCCTGTTTGACGCCTTGTTAACCCCTACTGAAGAACCTGCATTTGAAGGTTTAACAAAGCAGGGATATGTAAGTCTGCCCTCAATTTCTTTTATTACTTCGTCAATACGGAAGTTAACCTGTTTTCTGTTGAATACAAGATAATCTCCCTGGGGCAGTCCTTCCTTTTCAAATATTATTTTGGTATAGGCCTTATCCATACCGACAGCAGAGCCAAGAACCCCGCAGCCAACATAAGGTATACCTGCCAGTTCAAACAAGCCCTGAATAGTTCCGTCTTCACCGTTACAGCCATGCAGCACCGGAAATATTACATTTATAGGTTCTTCTGAGTTCTCACCGAATATACCTCTTGTTGTATTGCTTACAGCTAACTCCTCCGTTTGTGTATTTGTCTGATTACTCTCGGTAGTCATAAGCAGAGTATTTTGTCTTCTCTCCTGAGCGGCAGCTAACGCCAGCTTCTCCCATTCTCCACTGCCAATTTTATTGGTAGGGCCTTCATATGTAAGCCATTGACCTTCCTTTGTAATACCTATCATAACAATATCGTATTTTTCTCTATTTATGTTCTCAATTACCGATTGAGCCGAGACCCTTGACACCTCATGTTCAGAGGATTGTCCTCCGAATATTACAGCTACTCTTTCTTTTGCCATTTTAACCTCCTAAGCCGCATAGCGGCCACAAAATGTAATGAAAATCTATATCCTTTACCGCTATAAGGCGAATAAAGGAGGTTAATTGGCCATGTGCGCTTTCAAAGTATTCGCTCAAACTCATTACTTCAATCAAGTACTATAAATACTTTGAATATGTCGCACGGCCATAAATTCATAGGATAGTTTGGAAGACCGAGCATTAGCGAAGTCTTTCAAGCTATCCTCCTAAGCCATTTTATGGCTTTGAGCCGACATAGTGGCTTTGACACTATAGTGGCTTTGAGCCACATGCACGAAGCCATCGGAAGACTTCGTATACTAATTGTTATCAGCTTTTTTATGGTACCATTTAAATTATATTTTACATTTTACTATTTAAGAACCAATAATACAAGAAATTTGCTCCGCAAAGCGCTCATTCCGATTACTCTGTCTTTGCTCGCAATTATCTTGTTCGCTAGGGGGCACTACTGCCCCCTTCGACGAAAACAATATCCATACATATACCATGAATAATCCTTCATTACCAGTTGATTTCTCTATTTAATACTAATATTGAATCAGAGAGGAAGAGAGCTGAACGAATTATTTCGAACAAGAAAAAGAAAGGTAAGGAAATTACTTTCGGCTGAAAATTGAAGGTTAAAGTTTCAACTCCATAGACTGTATAAAGCACCGTAAATATTCGGGTTGGCTTTCCACCTGGAATATCTACGGTGCCTTCATTTGATAAATCCACTAATATATTCTCTCTATTTATAAGTCTGTGCTAAAATACTATTTAAATATAATTCCTGCAACATCACTCCAGCTCTGTTTAAGCAGCTTCTCATATCTTACCTTGAACATTGTTTCATGCTTTTTCTCCCAATCGGCAAGCTCAAGCAGAAAGTTCTTGGCCTCACCGTCTTCAACCTGATTTGCGGCATTAGCATAAAATAGCGCAAAGTCACTTTCCATTAAATATGCCATCCTTATAATAGCCAGATCGGAAACAGCCTGTTCATTGGATATCAACTCAGAGTTATCAGGTATAATAGATACATTTTTCTCTCTGGATGTATCGTCAACCACCCAGGAAAGCTCTATTGGTGGTGGGGTGATCTTTAGCAAGTCATAAATACTGCTTAAAACTGCATAATGAGTTTTTTCCATTTCGGCCAGTTCCTCAAATAACTTTTTATGCTCTTCTGAATGAACTCTCTCCAAATTGTAGCTGTAAAACTCCTGGGCATCATTTTCCATTCTCATAGCATATTCAATAATCTGTTTCACATTACTCATAAACGACTCTCCTTTAGTATGTATTACTGCTTTTATACCCTTTAAAAGCAGTTTAAAACAAGTATATCATTAACAACTAATAATGTTTACACCATAATAAATGGAACCTCATTAAATAGAGGTTCCGCTATTGGTTTAATTTTTATTTTATTTATTTGGTAATTACTCATTATTTTTAAAACATTTATTTGATTATTTAGCCTTGTTTGTTGTAGTTGATGCCTTCAAATATGGCACGGGGTCAACAGATTTTCCGTTTTTCAAAACCTCGAAATGAAGATGTGCACCATCTTCACATTCACTCTGAATAGGGTCACCTACAAGACCTATTATTTCATTGGCCTTAACCTTTAACCCGCAGCTTATGTCCTCCAGTCCCTGTTTTGACAGACCTGCATATCTGGTCTTCAAACCGCTGGTGCCATGAGTGATTTCAACAGTGATACCATTTGCATTGTCCTCAACCAGTGAAACTGTTCCGTCTGCAACAGCTCTTACCTTGGTAAGCT
>JAEYNI010000003.1 GCA_023412635.1 Bacillota bacterium | reverse complement strand
ACCATCATAAAACTTTACTATCAACTACTGCAATTGATAGAGAAACAAAGTAGTCCAAAGGTATCATCTCCCAACTTTTTTGGTCAGCTAAACCTTGGCTATGAGATACTAAGTAACCGATATACTCGCGTATTGATCAGAAACTATCGTATCACAGTAAATATTATTACTCCAATCTGTTTTTATATTCTGATTTTTTAAAAATAAAAATTCCAAATTTTGAACATATTCCTGATCACATTCCTTGCCTGACTTACAATACCCTAGAATAATGGCTTGTTTCTTGGCTTAACATTATTTTTGTTGTTAAAGTCCGAACCGTCATTTTCCGGGTTGATATTTTTTTCAGACTTATTCTGTGAATTTGATTTTGATGATTTTTTATGTTCCTTGCTTCCCTTTTGACTCATATTGTTCTCCTTTCAAGTTTTTTTTTTGCGCTGCTAGATCAGTATGGCTATTGTGTTATAAGTTTAGTATGCCTAAATCTATAGACTCATTATATGTTTTGATGTATTATTTATTTTATTCAAAGGATGGAGATATTAACAAAGTACGATAGTCTCTGTTACAATTGTAGCTTTGTTCAATAAAACTTCAGAGTGTGAAAATTAACATGTATAAATAGAGGTATTTTTATGGAAGCAAAAAAAGTGGCTGAAATCGCAACCTCCACAGGTGAAATACTGCTGAGCAATGGAGCTGAAGCGTACAGAGTGGAGGAGACAATTAAAAAAATATGCAGCTCCTATGGCTTTAACAGTGAATGTATCTCTACATCCACAGGTATTTTTATATCTATTTCAGATAATGATGGAGAAATTGTAACATCGGTCAAAAGAATAAGTCAAAGGCGTGTTGACCTTTACAGGGTTGAACTGATAAATTCCTTTTCAAGAGCACTGGCTGAAAACCCTCTGTCCTATGAGGAGGCCAGAAAAAAGCTCAATGAGATATATAATGCACCTAATTTTTCGCTGGGAATAAGGCTTTTGGCTTCAGGGCTCACGGCTTTTGTGTATACGCTGTTCTTTAACGGGGGTATACTTGATGCCTTGGTATCACTTGTCATAAGCTTCGGGATATACCTGCTGCTGGAGTATATTTCAAAAATAGGCTCCTTTCAATTACTGGAGTATTACCTGTCAGGCTTTATAATCGGGGCAGCCAGTCTTGGAATAGGAATGCTGTTCCCTGAAATCAACAAGGACAATGTTATAACAGGTGCTATTATTGTGCTGCTTCCCGGAGTGGCGTTGACCAATGGTATCAAGGATCTGCTGTATGGAGATTACGTCTCGGGCTTTGCAAAATTTGGAGAAGCTATGCTGATAATAGTTGCGATGGGTGTGGGAATTGTTACTGCGCTTTCAATTTTTATGAGGTGGTTTTGATATGGCATTGAATTTTTTCTTGAGTGCTTTAATTAGTACGTTATTATATTGCCTACATAAGTCATACGAGACTTCTACGAGTGTTAATAAGTGAAGAGAGAGGAAGGTATCATGACAAAAACACAAATAATTCAAGTTGTAATTGCCTTTTTCGGAAGTATTTTTCCGGCAATTCTATTCAACATAGACAGAAGAAAAATCGGTTGGGCCGGTTTAAGCGGCGCATTGGGCTCGTTTATGTATATTTTGGTGTACAATGATACACAAAACGCCATTGCAGCCTCCTTTATAGGCGCTATTGCGGTGGGCTGCTACAGTGAGGCCCTGGCAAGAAAGCTGAAAACCCCGGCCTTCGAGTTTCTTATTCCCGGAATATTTCCGCTGGTGCCGGGGTTTACCGCATATACTGCCCTGAGATACCTAGTAGAAAACAACCTTTCGCAGGCCTTCAGCAAAGGCATTCTGGCTTTGGCGGTTGGAGGCAGCATAGGCTTTGGTATCATGCTGTCCACGGCAATTTTTAAATTTATTACCAAGGTAAGAAAACAACGCCTCAAATATGGGAAAAGTTGATAGTAGCAAGATGTTGCTTTATAATGTAATAGTTAGTAATATAAGGATCAGGAGTTTATCAAAATTTGTATTAATCATGATTTGGAGGCTATAAATGGACGAATTTGCAATTTCAATCCGTGACCTGTACATGAGCTATGGCTCAAAACAGGTTTTAAACGGTATAAACATAGAGGTTCCCATGGGCAGGATCATAGGCTATATCGGACCCAATGGTGCAGGTAAAAGTACTACTGTAAAAATACTTTTAGGACTCATCAACAGCTATAAAGGTACTGTGAAGGTACTGGGTGAGGACATTTCAAACGGAAGTATTGAATACAAAAGAAAGCTGGGCTATGTACCTGAAACCGCAGAAATATTTGATAATCTGACAGCACGTGAATACATAACCTTCCTGGGACAAATGTATGGAATGAGCTATGAGGAAACCGACAGAAAAGCGCTTAAGCTGATGGAACTGTTCGAAATAGAACAGGTTTATGATTCAAGAATTACTTCATATTCAAAGGGTATGAAACAGAAGGTTCTAATTATTTCTAGCCTTATTCACAATCCTGACATATTATTTTTTGACGAACCCTTAAGCGGCCTCGATGCCAATAGCGTAATGGTTTTTAAGGAGATTATGAGCCAGCTGGCAGAACAGGGGAAGACAATATTCTATTCCTCACATATCATGGAGGTAGTTGAAAAAATAAGCGACAGAATAATTCTGATTAATAATGGAAGTATTATTGCTGACGGAACCTTTAGCCAACTGAAAGAGCAAAATCACGAAGGCAGCCTCGAAAATATTTTCAATCAATTGACCGGCTTTGACAAGCACAAACAGCTTGCTGATGAATTTATAAATGTAATCGGTGCCTAAATAAATGCCCTGTTGCCCTGTCCTTAATGTACAGATAAATATTTCTTGTTTTGCTCATTGGTATTAGGTAAAAGTAATGGAGGTATAGATGAAGGAGTTTTTGTTGTTAAGGCTTTTGGATAAAGCTGCAAAAGTATTTAAAAAGGATGATACTGATTACTTTCAATTAAGGATGCTGCTCAAAATAAAGCTTACCATGGACTCACGGAATGTTCCAACAGTATTATCAGGTACCAAAAACATAGAGAAGAAAAATATACCTGTGCTGTCAATGCTGATGTATAGCTTCATGGGTTTGATGATGTCAATTTTTGTATGGATACCCTTCTCTGCTTTTTATAAAATGAATATCATTCTTGGAATGATTATTTTTATGATTCTGGCAACAATGATATCTGATTTTTCTACTGTACTGCTGGATGTAAAGGATAAGAACATTTTTTTACCACGTCCAATAAAGGAAAAGACAATTAAACTGGCTAAAATCATCCACGTATTTTATTATTTAGTCAGAGTAACCATAGCACTCTCGGGACCAACAATCATTATGTCCTTTTTCAGGTATGGTGGGGCGTTCTCACTGGTTCTGCTGATTGAAATTATTCTAATATCAGGACTTGTAATGTTTCTTACCTCAATTCTTTATTTTATTATTCTAAAATTATTTGACGGCGAAAAGCTAAAGGATATAATAAACTATTTTCAAATAGTACTGACAATATTTATAGCCATCTCATATCAGTTTATTGGAAGGATGTTTGACATATCACAAATAACAGTGAGCTTTACACCTAAGTGGTGGAATTATTTGATTCCGACAACCTGGTTTGCAGCGCCTTTAAGCCTGATTGCTGAAAAGAATCCTTCACAGTTTTATTTGACAGCATCAATTCTGGCAGTCATAATTCCGGTAATATCCTTCACGATTTACATAAAATATATTGTTCCATACTTTGAAAAAAATCTTCAGAAACTGAACAACAATAATGGAAAGCTTCAAAAAGGAGATCGTAAATTCAGAGTACAGAAACTTATATCAAAGGTCTTCTGTTCTGATACCCAGGAGAGAGCAGTATACAGATTCACACTGGATATGATTGCAAGTGAAAGAAAACTTAAGCTTCAATTGTATCCCAGCCTTGCGTTTGCCGTAATTATGCCTTTTATCTTTATTTTTATCAGCTTCGCCGACGGTAATTTCAGTGAAACTCTAAAGGATTTAAGAAACAGCAGCAGCTACTTAAGTATCTATATAGGTATAGCTATGTCAAGCCTGTCTGTCAGCTTTATCAGCAGAAGTGAGAAGTTCAGGGGTGCTTGGATTTATAAGGCCCTGCCTGTTGAAAAGCCTTCCGTTATTCTTAAGGGAGCTATGAAAGCTTTTATCTTTAAATATAATATACCACTTATTTCTATACTTGGCGTTATATCTATCCTATTATATGGACCTCGTATAATTCCGGATGTTTTACTTATGCTTACAAATATGCTTCTACTGGCAATGTCCTTTTTAAGTATTTCATCAAAGAAACTTCCTTTTTCAGAGGACTTTCAAAACATGCAGCAGGGAACCAATACCGGTCTGAATTTTGTTTTATTGCTGGTTGCAGGCTTACTGGCCTTAATCCATTTCGGTGCAACCTTTATACCTTTCGGAGTGACCATAAATATAGCAGTTTCGGCAGTTGTTACTATGATTGTATGGCATTACTGCTTCAAGACCACCTGGGATGATATTTTAACGTAATTACAGATAAGTATCCTAAGTATTTTTGACCTTTTTTTATAGAATTTCCAGTGGTTTTTCAATCAATAATTTTAATACATATAACTCAGAACCTTAAATTCCTGACAAGCTTTTTGAGGTTCTTTTTTATGTTTAATCATTAATGTATTGAAAATGTTAATAAAATATTAAGACTCTGTAACTTGGTACTGCACATAGCTCGTGGTATAATAAGGAAGATAATCAAAACAGTACTAAAGAAGAAAGTGAGAGTCAAATGAGGAAAATAATCAGTTTGTTACTTATGTCGATAATAATTATTTCGGCAATGCTTGGAGTCAGCGCCGAGAAAGCGGCAGAAAATAGTGGACAGCTTGAGGTTAAGTATGATGTGGGTTTTAATGATGTATATAAGATTGGCTATTCAACTCCGATTAATGTAGACATTAAAAACAGTTATAAGGATATAAACGGTCAGGTGGAAATCCGCGTACCAAGCTCACCGGGAAAGTATATGAGTTATGTAAAGCCCTTAAGCCTTCAGAAAGGTGCTGAGAAGTTAGTAACGATAAGTGTTCCTATAGGTAATGAATACCGTTCAAAATATGTAATCAATATTTATGACGGCAATGATAAAATATATGAGAATACTATTACTACCGTCGCAAACAATAATATTACTACCTTTATCGGTATTCTTAGCGACGATTTTGACAGTCTTTCCTATATAAATTCTGTTCCCGCGTCAACAGGCATATCCTTGATTACAAAAACCATCAAGCTGGATGAAAAAAATTTTCCCGAGGATATATTTACCTTAAAGGCCTTCAATATATTGGTTATTAATGATTTTGATACCTCAAGACTAAGTAAATCCCAATATGACATTTTAAAACAATGGGTTAAAAACGGCGGAACATTAATTGTGGGAACAGGGTCTAAATACAATAAAACCCTTTCCGTATTCAAGGATGATTTTATCGAGGGCTCACAGGGAAGTATTCAGGATATAAAGACTTCCAAAATATATGAGCTTGCAACCAATGGGGATAATAAAAGCGAATCCAAGCTGGAAGTTTTAACTCTGAATATAAAAGACAGTACTGCAGTGCTGGAAGACAGGAATGTTAAGCTGGTACAGGCACATTCAAAGGGAAAGGGTGTAGTGGGTATACTTTCTTTTGATCTGGGAAAGGCACCCTTTGTTAACTGGAGCAATAACACTGCCTTTATGGAAAAGGTTCTTGAGCTGGTGAATCCTGCATTGACAAGTCCAAACAGCAGTATGGATTTGGGCAGCTTTTTCAGAAACAATACCTACGCTATACAGGAGGCAGTAAACCAGTTTTCTGAAATGGCGGCAGCCAGAACCTCAAGTTATTATCTTATATTGTTTTTATACGTTTTATTTGTTGCTCCCATAAGTTACTTCATACTGAAAAAACTGGATAAACGCGAATGGATGTGGCTTACAGTTCCTGTTCTTGCCATTATTTTCGGAGCGTTGGTCTTTGTAACAGGTACGGGGACGCGATCCAGTAAAATTACAACTAACATGATTTCATACGTTACTCTTGATAAAAGCGGAAGCGCTTATGCTGATACGTTTGTTGGTGTTTTGAACGCTAATAAGTCAAAGGTTAAAATATCAGGACAAAATGGTGAAAGAATTATTCCAGTATCAAATAATAACTATTCCAATCAGACCTTTGAAAAAGAGGTTCTGGAAGCCACTGTATTTTCAGGTGAGAATGGAGGAATAGAATATATAAATAGCAGTTTGCTGGAGACTAAAGTTCTCCAGCTTCAGGAAAATCTAATTGAACTGGGGAAAATTGAAACAAATCTGAATATTCAAAACGGTAAAATAACAGGAACCATAAAAAATTCTACGGGTTTGGAGCTGATAGATTGTGTTGTACTTATGCCCGAGGGTTACTATAAAATTGAAAGCCTTAAAAATGGCGAAACCTATACTCTTGATGCAGCAAATTACGTGAATCACAATGGGAACATATACGAGATGACACAGGACGTGTATTTCAGACAGACCGCATCTGGGAAAAGCGAAGCTGAGCGGAAGAGGAATATGGATTTAAGGCAGGAAGGGAATATACTGCAAAGAATGTATGATTACGGCAATGCACAAATTGACGGTATAAGATTAATAGGTTTTTCCAAGTCGGAAATTCATAAACCACTATTTGTAAATGGGGTTGAGGCTAAAAAGCACGAAAGAAATGTTGTGATAATGCCAATTGATATTAAGTTCAAAAATGGAGACATAACTGAATATCCCCTGGGTTTTGTACCCTATGAAGTTATAAGCACCTCGAATCTTCATTATGAAACTCAAATGAAAAGGTTCTATGGAAACGGTTCAGCAGAACTACTGTACAGTCTTGATAAAAATATGACAGTGGAGGA
>JAEYNI010000375.1 GCA_023412635.1 Bacillota bacterium | reverse complement strand
ATTGCTCCCTTTCTGTTGTAGAGCCTGTTCTCCATTTACATATATTTGTTTTTGGATCATATTCCTGAACAAGAGTATTCCAGTAATCTTTTTTATCTGAAACTATCACATACAATTTACCATTAGTTGCTTCAAGATACCTTGAATACGATAATGAATCACCGGTAGGAGTTTTATCAGACCAGCTGTCCTTTTTTATATCATATACTCCCAGAGATACTCCTTCACCAGAATAATCCAAAATATAAATATGGTCATCCAAGTAAGCAACAGGTATACTATTTGAACCGCCACTAATAATATCAGACTTTTTTGTCCATTTATTTGTAACTGGATCATATTCGTCAAGCTTTCCAATTGTACTACCTATGGTCAAATCAAATCCACCCAGTATGTATATTTTCCCGTTAGCGGCAACTACTCCCCCCACTCTCCTTTTGGTCGGTAGTTTTGTTTCAAAGGAACATTTATTGGTTAGTGGATCATATGCCAGAATGTCACTAAAATTAACACCTACTATATAGATTATGTTATTGATTGATACTAAATAAAAATCACCATTTGAATCTTTAAGTTCAGATATTTGATACTTGTCATTCCATGTATCATTGATGGAGTCATACTCCTTAACCTTACCATCATTATAAATATAAATAATACTATTACCTATAGGTGCAGCTTTCTTAAAATCCATATTATGCTCAACTAATGTAATTTTTGAGGATCCAGAGTATACCATTGTAGAAGCTTTTGACTGATTAGTACTTGTCAATTCACTTCTTAAGGTCCATTTATCTTTGTTAATCTCGACTTTAATTTCAGAAATCTCAGTATTTTTTGTATCTTTACTTTTCGTATCTGTGATTTTGGGATCTATTATTTTGACCTCAAGTAATACTTTAGGAGTATATCCCTTAACTGTTCCATTAATAGTGTAATCGCCGATTTTACTTGTGTCCAAAGTTTTTTTATCCCAACTAACTTCTACACTCTTTGTTGACTTATCACTCATAGTTGCCGTAACAGTATTTGGTAAAGTATACTTTTCATTAAGTTTTAGTGTAACACTAAGATTCTTTACAGAAACAATTTTAGTATTTGCTCCAAATGTTGAAACTGTAAGTAAATTAACCAAGCAGATGGTAAAAATAAGAAAGTAAGCAATTTTTCTGAAGGTTTTAACCATTTTGTTTCTTCTCCTTATTAGTTTTTTGTCATAGACTAATTCGACATTATAAACCATATTCCTTCCACTCTTTACTAAATATTACTAAATAAATCCTATTATGTAACTTATAATCTAATTAGATCAAATATGAAAAGTTTATATAAATTAAATAAAAAAGCAGATGAACACAGCCATTCGCATAAGGCTTTTGTCCAACTGCTTTTGTAATATTCTACTCCAATTTTATACTTACGGCTTCAGCACTATTACCTCTATACCCTCAACTGCTTTATCTATCAACGGTTCGAAATCTACAGCCTTTTCCGACTCCATAATTTTTTCAAGCTTTGGCTTTGTTTGAGGATGCTTGGCTACAAAAACAGTACAGCAATCCTCATAAGGCAGTATAGAGGTTTCAAAGGTATCAATTTTTCTGGCTATATCAACAACCTCAACCTTGTCCATTCCGATTAATGGTCTGAAAACAGGCATATTTACTGCTGAATCTGTACAATACAAGCTCTGCATTGTCTGACTGGCCACCTGCCCCATGCTTTCACCTGTAATCAGCGCCATGGAATTGGTTTTGCGGGCAATGATTTCAGCAATTCTCATCATAATTCGTCTCATAATGATGGTAAGCTGCTCTTCAGGACAATTATCATTAATTGCCAGCTGTATTTCGGTAAACGGAACAACATGAAGCCTGAGCTTACCGCAGTACTGGGACAGAATTTGGGCGAGATCAATTACTTTCTGCTTGGCTCTTTCGCTTGTATAGGGATAGCTGTAAAAATGTATCGCTTCAACTTCAACGCCTCTCTTGCCCATCATCCAACCTGCGACTGGGCTGTCAATTCCACCGGACAGTAGTAATAAAGCCTTTCCGTTGGAGCCTATGGGCATACCGCCATGAGCTTTAATTATTTCAGAATAAACATAGGAGCTTTCTCTTACTTCCAGATGTACTATAAAATCAGGATTCTTAACGTCAACTGTCAGCCCGGGAATATTTTCAAGAATGTACCCGCCCACATCTGCACTTATTTCAGGGGATTGCATCGGAAACCTTTTATTACCCCTCTTTGTTTCAAGTTTAAAGGTCTTGTATCCATATTGTGAAATTAAGTCTTCAGCTACCTTCAGTGCTGTTGTTTTTATTTTCTCATAGTCTGTTTCAATCTTCAAAACGGGACTTACAGATACAACACCGAATATCCTTGTTATTTTTTGGAGTGCATAATCAAAATCATAATCCTCCACCTGGGGTTCGATATATATTCTTCCCTGGGATTTTAAAACTTTAGCATTACCTGCTTTAAAAATTGCACTCTTGATATTACCTATCAACTTGTCTTCAAAAACAGGTCTATTTAAACCTTTAAGAATGATTTCACCGTAACGCACCAATATTATTTTCTTCATTTAACCCTCCCAAGCCATCTATGGCATTGTCTAACTAATCTACGTTAATGTTAATATATTTAACTTTTAGTAAAAAACTTTATGTTTACACTTTCATATTCAGTCTTTTATATTAGAATTTCCCTCTGCGCTTAATACTTATTACCGGAATAATTTCCTTTAAAGCAGCTACTGTTTCATCCATTTCTTGTATTGTATTTTCTGCAGACAGACTAAAGCGAATAGCTCCATCAATATACTTAAGCGAAACTCCCATAGCCTTGAGCACATAGCTGTGACTGCTTTTGTGGGAGGAACAGGCAGAGCCTGTCGAAACAAAAATGTTCTTTTGCTCCAGATGGTGTAGCAATACTTCTGATTTAAGATTTGGAAATGAAACATTAATTATATATGGTAAGGCTTCCTCAGAAGAATTTATAAGTGCATCCTCAAAATTCCGCCTGATTTCTCCTATAAAATGCTCCTTTAAAGTACTTACCCTGTTGAAGTTCTCTTCCATGGCTGATGAAGTTATTTCAGCTGCCAGGCCAAAACCACAAATTCCAGGCACATTTTCAGTTCCCGAACGCAGAGCTGTTTCCTGCCCCCCTCCGAGAAGAAGTGGCTTCACTTTAATACCTTTTCTGATGTAAAGTGCACCTATTCCTTTTGGCCCATGTATTTTATGAGAACTGACAGATAAAAGATCAATATTCATACCTGCCGGATAAATCTGAGTTTTGCCAAATGCCTGCACTGCATCGATATGAAGCACTGCAGAAGGACATAATTCCTTTCTGATAGCATTTATCTCAGCTACAGGCTGATTGGAGCCCACTTCATTATTGGTAAGCATAAAGCTTAATAGAGCAGTCTCCCTGTCGGCAACCTCTCTCAATGCTTCCAATTTAATTATTCCCCGTTGGTCCACAGGGATGTAATCCACGTGATAGCCTTCGGAAGACAGATGTTTAAAGACCTCCAGCACAGACGGATGCTCAATTTCACTGGTAATAATATGTTTTCCGGCTCTTGGATTTGCGCGTAAATACCCAATTATAGCCATGTTATTGGATTCTGTTCCACCCGATGTGAAATATATCTCTTTAGGATCTGCTCTTAGTACACTGGATACCTGATTTCTGGCCTTTTTTACAAGGTTTTCGGCTTCAATTCCTTTAGTATGCAAAGAAGAGGGATTTCCGTAATAAGCTTTACTAACCTCCGAGATATACTCGATTACCTCGTTGTAAGGCTTTGTAGTTGCACTGTTATCCAGGTAAATCTCATTATTCATTTAACTAAAATCCTCTCACTTTTCCTTTTCTTCTGCTCCTGCTTCAGCTTCGGCCTGACGTTTTAAAAGCTCTTTTTCCATTCTGGCCAACTGTTCCTTTGTAACATTTTGTTTGAAAAAGTCCTGAACTGTAACACTTCTATAATCTTCCGATTCCTCAAGACAGCGGCCGCAATCGTCACAGTGCTTTTCAG
>JAEYNI010000271.1 GCA_023412635.1 Bacillota bacterium | reverse complement strand
AACATGATGCTTCCATTTTTTTTATGAATGAAATTATGTCAAATTTTAAAAATGCAGGGCTGCTGAATGTTTTAAAGGCTTATATTAAAAAGACTTTTTGGCTATGGACAGAAGGTACTTACAGTGTCAACTTTTACGGACTGTCCCAGGCTCTGAGCTCCGACCGCTTTATATTATACAGTACTCCCCTGATCAAATATTTTGAACCCTGGGATAAAACAACCAGACTGTCTATCGATTGGCTGCTGCACTCCTTCAATTGGTTGGTCTTAGTACTTGTAAGCCTTTATTTGTTTGATGCCGTAAGTAAAAAGGACCTCAGAATGGAATTATTTGTGTATGTGATTTATCTCTATATTGGCTTTTATATGTTTTGGGAGGTAAAATCTCGGTATATTTTCGGAGTATATCCCATATTCCTAATTATGTGCTATTGCTGTTCAGAAAGGATTTTCAGCTATCTTACCTGCAGAGCACGGGCAAAAGACCTAACTGAAGTCAATTAGTATTGCAGTACAAAACAGACTGATGGCTTGCTGACTAAAAATCAGCAAGCCATTCTTCTCTTCCGGTTATTCCAGGCCGCAGCCTGTACAAGGGCCCGCCGGCGAAAGTGCCGTCACTGAAATATCCTGTTATAATATTTTCAGAGTTTTCTGCTGCAGAAGTAACATAAAGTTCCTCCATGCCCTTTCCGCCGAACATTACACTTGATGGCTGCCGGGCCGGCAAAGGGTATTCCGACACTATACAGCCTGACGGGTCTATTCTTCTGACGCAGCCTCCACCCCAGAATGCTGCCCACACGTGATCCTGGGAATCAAGCGTGATTCCGTCAGGGGACCCCATTCCGGCATTCCCCTGAAAATAGATTTCAGGGCTGCTTATCTCCCCAGTTTCACGGTCATATTTATATTTTGTAATTCTGTGAACTGTGCTATCAGTATGAAAAAAATATTTTTGATCCAGTGAGAAGGTCATTCCGTTTGAGCAATGCAGCCCAGTCAAAACAATTTCAGGCTTTTTACCTTTTTCAAGCCTGTATAGGGTTCCGCCCTTGAAGTCAGGCCTTATAAGCGTTCCTGCAAAAATCCGTCCTTCTGGGTCAACTGTTATGTCATTGAACATTTCATTTTCTCCCAAAGGAATTTTAAAAAGGAGTTCTGCATCTTTCTCAGGATATCCTTCAGTATTTATATTCTGCAAAAACACTCCCTTATCGGTACACAAAACCATGTCCCCTGTACGGGTAAATGTGAATCCCCCAACCTGGAGGTTCCCATTCCAAAATACAGTGCTGTTTCTCTTAACAGGATCAAAAACCCATATCCTCCTGTTATAGATGTCAGTCCAGAAAAGCTTAAGTTTTTGCGAATTCCATACAGGCCCTTCACCAAGATGGCATATTCCCGTATGAATGGTTTCAATATTGTTTATTCCCATTTTTTACCCTCTCTAGGATAGTCAATTTTATATTTATAGTATTATTAGTATAATCAGCATTATTAGTATTATTAGTATTACTATAAGTATATACTACAACATACGGGATAATTTTTAAAGTGAATCACATGCAAGTATCAGCCCTTTAACAATCTTTTCATTATTTTTCCGGTACTGTTTTTAGGTAATTCGGGTATAAACTCTATTTCTCTCGGAAGCTTGTAAACAGCCAGCCTTTCCTTCAGATAGCGGAGAAGTTCCTTGGAAGTACATTCTTCACCTTCCTTAAGCACTACATAGGCTTTAACATATTCACCCCTGAGCTTGTCGTCCAAACCTATAACTGCCGCCTCCTTGACCTTTGAATACTGGTAGATTACTTCTTCAACTTCTCTTGGATATACATTCAGGCCTCCGACAATGACCATATCCTTTTTCCTGTCAACAATATAAATATACCCCTCATCATCCATCCTGGCCATATCCCCGGTTAGCAGCCATCCATCAACAAGGTTTTTTCGGGTCTCCTCCTCCTGCTTGTAATAACCAAGCATTACATTATCTCCTTTGACAGCAAGCTCACCCACTTCACCGGTGGAAACCTCAACATTATTATCATCAACTATTTTACACTGCAGGTATGGGAGCGGCAATCCTATGGAACCTTCCTTTTGAACCCCGTCAAGGGGATTAAAGCTTACAGCCGGAGAGGCCTCTGTCAAACCATAACCCTCTACTACGGGTAGTTTCAGTACCTCTTTTGCCTGTCGGAAAATTTCAACAGGGAGAGCTGCTCCTCCTGATACGGCCAAACGTAAATCTGGAAACCCTATATTACTTTTACCCGCCTCAAGCAAAACAACATACATGGCGGGAACACCCATAAATACCGTAATTCTCTCCCTTATAAGAGTTTCTACCACCTCTTTTGGCTGAAAACTTTCCATAATGATAACCGTTGCTCCCGACCAAAGAGGCATTAATACACAGGCTGTAAATGCAAAAACATGAAACATTGGAAGTACACACATATAGTTGTCTTCCGGTAAGCCTTTCAGTCCAAGCCTGCACTGTTCGGCATTGAAAACAAGATTCTTGTGTGTGAGCATTGCTGCCTTTTGTCTCCCTGTAGTACCAGAGGTATACAGGAAAGTGGATATTGCATTCTCGTCGGTAGCATCTACAAACTTTTCATTTGAAAGTTCACAAACCGCCTGTTTTAATTGTTCATCAAGCACAATTACATCTATATTCAACGCATTTTGAATGGCTTCTTTTGTAAGTTTGGCCTTCTGTAAAATGAGAGGATGGATTATCATGATTTTTGCTTCGGAATCCTTAATAAGATAAGCAATTTCCTCCATTGTCAGGAGTAGATTAATTGGGACAATTATTCCGCCGTTTCTGACAACACCAAAATAGGAATAAATGAATTCCGGCGAATTAATGCAGCTTAGAATAACACGTTCTCCAGTCATCACTCCTAATTTTTTAAAATAACTAGCGTAGCCGGTAACATTTTTGTCAAGCTCTCCGTAGGTTATGCTACTATCCTTAAATTTAATCGCAGTTGCATCCGGATTGAAGACATTCTTGTATATGGTACCTACCATATAGACCCCCCTTATAAGTGTTATTTTATTATCACATTTTATTATCACATTTTATGACCTGATAATATTTATAATTATATTATAATCTCCTACATTTGAAAAGAAAAATTGACAAATGGACTATATGGTATTTCGGGGTACTATTTTAGTTTTTCATGATAATAAGAGGCTTTCAATGATTTTTTATGCAAAAGAGAGCTACCTCTCAATAGAATGTTAATTCTATTTTGAGATAGCTCCTTCTTTTTATTATTTATTATCCCTTTAACACTGTCTTTCCCATTAAGAACTTGTCAACTTCTCTTGCTGCCAGCTTCCCTTCCTGAATAGCCCAGACTACAAGGCTCTGACCTCTTCTCATGTCTCCTGCGGTAAATACCTTGTCAACATTAGTCTGGAATTCTTCATATTCTGCTTTAATATTGCTTCTGGGATCTCTTTCAAGTTTCAGCTCGTTTGGTACGGTATCTTCGGGACCCAGGAAACCCATTGCCAGAAGTATCAAATCGGCTTTCCATACCTTTTCACTGCCTGGTACAGGCTGTGGACCGAATCTTCCCTGTGCGTCCTTACCCCAGGTAACTTCAACAGTATGAACCTCTGTAACCTCGCCCTTATCATTACCAACTATTTTGGTAGTATTAATGAGGTAATTTCTCGGGTCCTTACCTGCAACAGCAATAGCTTCCTGCTGTCCGTAGTCAACCTTCAGCTTTTTGGGCCATTCAGGCCAGGGATTTGACCTGGATTCCCTTTCCTTTGGGGGCTCAGGCATTATTTCGAACTGATAAACACTCTTACAGCCATGTCTTAAGGATGTAGCAACGCAGTCTGTTCCGGTATCACCACCGCCAATGATTATTACATTTTTATCTTTGGCACTGATGTAATTGCCGTCCTGGTGTTTTGAATCCAGAAGACTCTTTGTGTTTGCCTTAAGGAAGTCAACTGCATAGTATATTCCCTTAAGGTCACTGCCAGGAACATTAAGTCCTCTGGCTTTTGTAGCTCCTCCGCAAAGAACAACCGCGTCATAGCTGTTCACCAGTTCTTGAGCACTGATATCCTTACCAATTTCAGTATTCACAACAAACTTGATTCCTGCCTGTTTCATCAGGTTTACTCTTCTCTCAACTATACCCTTGTCGATTTTTACATTTGGTATACCATACATCAGAAGTCCGCCAG
>JAEYNI010000290.1 GCA_023412635.1 Bacillota bacterium | reverse complement strand
GAATCGGTGTGGCAGCTGGTGTGGACGCAGAAATTCTTGAAGGCTTGAGAGCTAATTTCATGGGTGAATGTACAGAAGTAGGTATGTACCTTGCTATGGCAAGACAGGCTGAGCGTGAAGGCTATCCCGAAATAGGCGCTTTCTACAAGCTTGCTGCCTGGGAAGAAGCAGAGCATGCAGCTAAATTTGCTGAATTGCTGGGTGAAGTGGTTCATGCCGATACAAAGAAGAACCTTCAATTAAGATATGAAGCTGAGGCCGGGGCTTGCAAGGGCAAGAAGGATCTGGCTACAAGGGCAAAACAGCTGAACCTGGATGCAATCCATGACACAGTGCATGAAATGTGTAAGGACGAAGCAAGACACGGCGCTGGGTTTAAGGGATTGTTGGAGAGGTATTTTAAATAAGCCGGCCACAACGATATTAATGACTCACACTACCCCTACAAACCTTCGTAAATAAAGGGTTGTAGGGGTTTGTTTATGCCCGAATTATATGTACGCAGTACACGGATTGAAGGACACAAATATTAAAGTTAATGGTATTTTTACACTTATTATAAAAAGAATTGATTGACTCACCCATAAATATCCATTATAATATTCTTTAGTTTCTATTTCAAATTATGAAAGGAGAGGTTAAAAATGACAACAGTTACTAACAACATTATTAGAGGTGATTTTCTATAACTGAATAAGGGACAAAATGTCCACTTTTTGGATAAACAGTATTTTATTGTTTATTTATTTGTTGACCATTTTGTCGGATAAATGAATTAACCCTAAGCCTATGATTTTTATAATGGAAATAAGAATGGCACGGTAAGGTTATCGTGTTTTTTTTGTGTTCAAATTACAGTCCCGTAGGAGGTTATTCTCGTACGGGTTTTTTATGCACATTTTTTAATGGAGGATTGGATATGGATTTATGCAAATTGGGTTGGGATAACTTCTTTAAAACACATTTTGACGATTTTGAAAATGATGTATACATTGCTGCAAGAGTAGTATCACAGCAAAAGAATAACTACAGTTTATGCTGTGAATATGGAACATTTAACGCAAAGTTAGCAGGAAGATTTATCCATACAGCAAGCCTAAAGAAGCACTTCCCGACGGTAGGAGATTGGACTGGAATAAAATTATCTGAAAACAATACACAAGCAATAATACATACTGTACTGCCGAGAAAAACCGCCTTTGTGCGAAAGATGCCGATATCAGGCGGTAGAAAGATTAAAAATGGTATTATCGTGGGTGGAACAACCGAAGAACAGGTTATAGCTGCAAACATAGATGTTGTTTTCATTGTAAGCGGACTCGATGAAAATTTTAATTTGCAGAGAATAGAAAGGTATATTACGCTTGCATATAATAGCGGAGCTACACCTGTTATTATTTTAAACAAAATGGATTGTTGTAAATCAGTTGAGGAATATATCGATAAAGTTCTGGATATTGCAATCGGGTTGCCAATTCATCCAATAAGTGTTATGAAGAATATCGGAATGGACGTATTTGATATGTATTTACTTCCGGGTAGGACAGCTGTCTTTCTTGGCTCATCTGGTGTTGGTAAATCAACTATCATCAATTTTTTAGTTGGAGAGGAAAAACAAAAAACAAATTCCATAAGTGAATCTAATGGAAAAGGAAGGCACACAACGACAAGTTCACAACTGATTTTCCACAAGTCAGGGAGTATGATTATTGATACACCTGGGTTACGGGAATTACAACTTTGGGGAGAACAGGATGCTCTTAATCAAAATTTTGATGACATTTTAGAGATAGTTGCATGTTGTAGATACAAGGACTGTCAGCATAATAAGGAACCTGGTTGTGCAATAAAACAAGCTTTACAGGAGGGAAAAATCAGCCACGAAAGGTTTGAAAGCTATATAAAGCAATTCAATGAATTACAGAGACTAAATGGACGAATAAAACAAAATGAAAAATACTTAAGCGGAAAGGCGAAACTTCATGCAAAAATCCAACTTCAAAAGAGAAGGGGAAATTTCCAACCCAACAAATTAAATTATAAGGAGAAAAATTAGATGATGAAATTAAAATTTTTATTTGACAACAGAGATTTGACTAATATGCTCTTAGGTAACTGGGCGTATGATGAAAAGTCACTTGACATGCTAAAGTATTATAGGATTTCCTCAAATGCTGTGTATCCATATCAATGCGAGGGAAAGACACGGTTATTAAGATTTGCACCAACTTCTGAAAAAGATATAAATAACCTAGTAGCAGAGTTAGAATTTTTACGTTATTTGTCATACAATCAGTTTCCTGCTTTAAAAACAGTGTTATCAAACAGCGGTGAAGAACTTGTCACAGCCCAAACACCTTGGGGAAAATACTATGCAACAGTATTTGATAGAGTTGCTGGAGTACAAATAGGGGACACAGATTTTAACGAGACTATAATGTATGAATATGGCAGGACATTAGGGAAGCTTCACAAATTATCCTCGAAGTTTATTCCGAATAGTAAGAGATGGTCTTATGAAGATGTACTTTTTTGGATTAATAGCACCTTGTCACAGTTACCTAACCAGGAGCCAGCTATGAAAGAGATAGAACTACTACACAACTATTTTTCTAATATTCCTAAAACCCAAGATACATATGGTCTAGTGCATTATGATTTTGAACTGGATAATGTCTTTTACGATAAAGTAACAGGCGTATGTAATGTTATTGACTTTGATGATGCTATGTATCATTGGTATGTTATGGATATCGAACAGGCACTTGATAGTATTAAAGAAAATATCGAGCCAATGAAATATGAAAGAAGTAGTGAATTCTTTCTTAACGGGTATAAAAGTGAATACTCCGTTACTTATGAAATGCTTTCTTTGCGTCCTGTGTTCAGACGGTTTGCGAATTTATATTCATATACACGTGTTGCGAGAGCATCAGCGGAAAAATGGGATAATGAACCGAAATGGCTTATAGATTTAAGAGTTATGTTAGACAATTTGATGAAAAGTAAACTTGTGAGTTTTGACAGTAAATTATAGACTGCCCTTTTCATTAACATTGAGAGGTTAAGTGGGGGGGAGGATTGATAGTTTGAATAGGGATAATCAAGAGAATGTTAATTCATAAACAGCTGTATTGGTAATGCAGTAATTTACGTTTGACGTTTTGCTTTTTGATAAAGCGACTCAGAAGCTCGTCAAAGGCGTGTTGGTCCTGCTGCCACGGATATATCTTAGGAGTTGCTTTATTTGGTGGGTCTGATTGCATCAATCTGTCGTTGGGGAAACGTTTATACTAAATGTAAACCAGCGACAAGGAGGATTACCGTGAACGAATTAATTAAGATCAGAAATGTGTCGTCCAAGTATAATGTATCCGCCCGTACGTTACGTTATTATGAAGATATGGGGTTGTTAGCCAGCACCAGAAGTAACGATTACGCATACAGGTTGTATGATGAAATTGCTGTTAAAAGATTAGAACAGATTCTAATTTTGCGTAAGCTTAACATCAGTATCAAGGATATTCAACGTATATTTAGCACTTCTGGATCTGAAGCTGTTTTGGAGATACTGGGTAAAAAAGTAGATGATATTGATGGCGAAGTTGCCCTTCTTCATGAATTGAAAGAGATTGTTTTAGAGTTTATCCATCAGATAGAGAAGGCTGATTTTGGCAACGATTACGATGTAAAGATGCTCTATGAAAAGGCGAAAGAAATTGAAGGACAGCTTGTTAATATCTCTTACGGCGGCAACCCAGCCAACAAGAATCGGCTATTTGATGTGACTGAAAAGATGAAAAGGGCTCCTGATGTCAGAATTATTCAAATTAACCCATTCAAGGCGTTTTCGTCAGGACTGGACACCATTGACAATGTTGTGGGCACTTTTCAGCAATGGCAGGAAGAACATAACCATTTAGTTAAAAAACTAATATATGGTGCACCCGATTTTCTTTGGTTTGAGGAAGATATGAGGGCAGTTTGGATTTGGGCTGTGGAAGACTGGGTAACGGAAGCAGACGTAGAGCCATATGAAATCATAGAGTTCAAAGGTGGGCTGTATGCAGCTGCAATGTCTGTTGATGGAGATGACGACATAAATGGCAGAGTTTATGAAGGCATTAAAAAATGGCTGGAAACCAGCGGATTTGAGCTTGATGAGCGACCTGGTCATCAAACTCTGCCATTTGGTAAATCCAACCCACGAGATTAAGGCTGCACTTGGATATCATCAGCTTGACATTTATGTACCAATTAAGGTACGCAGAAATAAGTAGTGAAGTACTTAATATTAATAAAATGGTACATTTACAATTACATTTGGCGATTATAATAATGGCGTTCACACAGGTAAATACACTTGTTCCTGTGCTTCAATTAAAAAGGTGAAACAGCCTTTTTCAGTTTCACCTACATACTGCGTTTGTTGTGCAGGGCACTTTTTATATCATTATCAAAACGCTTTGGGTGTAAAGCTGAAATTGAAAGAAATCAAATCATCTCCTCTAAATACAAATGGTGAGAAGCCTTGTAGCTTTACTTTTGAAGTTTGCAATTGATACGGCAGTATAAACAATAATCTACAGTATGTCATATAATCTATACCTTTCATTTTTTTACTTCCTACGTCGGTAGAATCTGCAGAAACATATTCTCATAATGAAATAAAAGCGCAAATTATTGGTATAAATCTACATAAGGCAGAAGAAACGGATAAAAATGGTTATCTTCTACCTTATGGGGGATTGCTTTGGTATAGTTATCATGATATTATTGTTCAATATAAGAAGAAGAGGAGGTGGAAATATGATGTACTTTACAAAATTCCCTACATCCATAAAGCTCTGTGCAAGGTCTATAAGTGTATTTTTAGACGATTCCTTGGTCAGAGATAATTTTAAAATCGTCTAACACGTAATAGACTTTGCACTCTTTAATTTATTAAAATTAAAGGAGCGAAGTCATTTGAAAACTATTAACATTAAAGAAATCTTATTACTAAAGAATTTTCTGCTTTTATGGTCTGGACAATCCTTGTCTCAATTGGGAAGTTCAATGACCAGTTTTGCATTGATTATCTGGGCTTATCAAAAACAAGGCACTGTAATGTCAGTAGCTTTACTTTCTGTTTTCTCATATTTACCATGTATTTTAGTAAGTATCTTTGCAGGGGTATTCATAGATAGGGTTCATAAAAAGAAAATAATGCTTATATGTGACACGATTGCTGCTGTATGTTCTCTGTGTGCATTTTGTTTAATGTATTCTGGAATGCTTAATGTTTGGCATTTGTACATAATAAATGCGGTATCTGGGCTTATGAATGCTTTTCAGTCGCCAACTTCAAAGGTCGTCATCACATTGATTGTTCCGAAAGAGCATTACACCAGAGTAAGTGGGTTAAGGTCATTGTCAGATTCTGTTATTTCTGTATTTAGTCCAATTTTAGCCACTACATTGATTTCTTTGTTAGGCATTAATGCAATTTTTGCACTAGATTTTGTAACATTCATTATTGCATTTTTAACACTTATTCTTTTAGTAAAGATACCATACTCAGATAATATTGAAAGTAATAAATTATCTGAAACCAATATTATTAGCGAATCTATTCAGGGGTTTTCTTATTTAAAGGAAAATAAAGGGTTTTTATATTTGATGTTCTTTATGGCAGGAATCAATTTCATTGCATCAGTATCATTTTTCAGTGTACTACCTGCAATGATACTAGCCCGTACATCGAATAATGAAAAAATATTAGCTCTAGTTAGTGGGGCTATAGGTGTGGGTGGTATCGCTGGTGGCTTACTTGTATCTATTCTGAAACCCGCGAAAAGCAAAGTTAAGACTATATTTATTTCAGCGGCACTTTCTTTCCTTATGTGTGATATTCTTCTTGGAGTAGGCCGTACACCTCTTATATGGATTTTTGCAGCTTTTGCTGGGAACTTACCTATTCCCTTTCTTAATGCTGCAGAGAATTATTTGTTACTATCAAAAATACCTAGTAATATCCAAGGGAGAATCTTTTCAATACGAGGTACTATACAGTTTATAAGTCTACCTGCCGGCTATTTAGTAGGAGGATTCCTTGCGGATATGGTTTTTGAGCCGTTAATGACTTATTCCGAAAGTGCAAAAAGTCTCTTGGGCTGGATAGTCGGAGTAGGAAGTGGTTCGGGTATGGCACTCATGTTTATTATCACAGGAATACTGGGATTTTTCTTTAGTATTGTGTCATACAGCAATAAGTATATAAGAATGCTTGATTATTAACGCTACCGCTAAAGCTAGTAGATTGAACATATGAATGTGTGAAAGTGTAAAAGAGTATGTACCAAAGGAGCCAACTATATGGGACGAAGAAGAGGAAGAAAAGATTGCCATTGGCGGGTATTCTAGTGGGTATTTAAAGAAGGTAGGTTTTATTAAAGATGATTAAATGCAGTAATATCAAGGTTTACATAGTAATACTATAATTGATATTTCCATGTCGAAGCAAGACACGGCAAAGCCTTTGCCGGTTTGCTTAAACGTTATTTCGGAGAGTAACAATAACAAGGGAAACCCCTTGTTGACAATAGGAAGGAAAATGAGGTGTTTCGAGTACTTTGAACACAGAATAGTAAGATATAAACATCGAGGAACGTTGTCAACTCAATGTTCCTCGATTCTACGTTTTATCAAATTTCATGGGAAATCCTTGGGAGAAACTGCTGTTTATCATTTAGAAAAAAGCGGCTCAAGGGAAGATTTCCTTGAGAAGGGTATCAATCTATTGGAATTACTGGAATGCAAGGTTTTGTTCGTCAGAATTTCATCTGGTTAATATTTGTTTACTCACATAATTTATACAAAAATGTAAAATACACTTGACACTAAAGCCAAGTTTAAATACAATCATAATGTAAAGTTAATTTTACATTGAGTGAGAGGTTATATGAAAAATCGCATAAAAGAATTTAGAGAAGAAAATAACTTAACACAAGATGATTTAGCAAAATTAGTAGAGACATCAAGACAGACTATAATTTCATTGGAAAAAGGGAAATACAATCCTTCAATCATACTGGCTTATAAAATATCAAAAGTCTTTAACAAAATAATTGAAGAAGTGTTTTGCTTTGAATAGGAGAAGTTAAAATGGAAAAGAGTAATCAAAAAAAATCAGATTCAATATTTGTTGGAGCAATAGTATGGACAATATTATTTTTAGGTATGGGATTTTATAAATTAATCTTTAAAGATAGTTTAGATTGGCTTGCATTTTTATTAGGTGCTGCATCACTCATATTTTTAATTTATTTATTAAAAACAACAAAATCAAAATTAAATGAAAGATATGAAGATGAGAGAAAGAAATATATAAGTGAAAAATCTTCAAGTATTGGGTATGAAATTAACTTTTTGATAATTGTTATATTATCTGTTTTTGTTAGAAGTGGAAAGATTGTCATAAGCTCAGCTGATATACTTCTTGTTATATTATGTAGTGCATTAATAATAAAATTTATCGCTTATATGATTCTTAAACATAAATATTAGAAAACTATATAGGTGCTTGTATATAAATGCATACAACTTCTTAGTATGCTGTCTGGTAGAGGGTATGAGGTTTTATTCCAGTATACCTTCTATTATTACAGGTGATTAGGAGAAAATGGCGGATTTGCCAGCAAGCACCCCTCTATCAGATAATATAAGCAAGGACATGAAAAAAAGGGTTTAAGTTCGTCGGCTCTACCATAATTTATGCGTTCATGCAAGCTACAGACATGGTCAATGAACACATTACAGAGTGTATTGTTTATGAGGAGATATTGAATCGGTAGTACATGATGGAAAAGATGATAATATTCAGGCGATATAAGAAAATTCTGTAGGTATTTATTATGGGAGGGAAGAAAATGGCTAAATACGTTGTGATTTATGATGACGAGCGAAAAGACGCCTTAGCACCGGACTTACTGAAAGGTCATGTAGAACATATAAGCGATTTGCATCACCGGGGGATTATATTTTTGTGTGGGCCTTTGAAAAACAGCAACGGCAAGGGCTTACTGATTTTTGAGGCAAATTCTCAGGAGGAAGTGGAAAGCTATGTATTGAAAGACCCCTTTATCGTGCAAAAATGGTATGCCAGTTATCGTATTTACGAATGGATTGAGGCAAACGACAGTAATAATTGGCTGCTTGATAATGATGAGTAAACTGTTTCATATATCCTTGCAGCACATCCGTACTTCTCTTAGGCAGTACAACTAGGATTACAATATAAGACCATCAGCAGAAGGCAGGTGTCACTAATTGACTGCAAGGAAGAATCTTGATAATATTATTGCAAAATAGTTGTGAGTATTAAAAGAAATATAGATGGAGGATAATCAATATGATAAAACGTAAGCTTGAGCTCCATGCGGTTCTGTAGATAGGCAATTGCGTGTGGGGCATAATTAATAATTGCCGCTTTCATTCTAAACATTGCATCATACAGAATACGCATTCTAATTGAATAATATTAGAATATGGGGCGTAGTTGGAATGAAATATAAAAATGCTAAAGAGGTATTGCCTGAATACCTGCTACTCGAGATAATGAAGTACATCGGTGGTGGGTTAGTATATTTTCCAGAGCTTAAGGAAAAAGAAAGCTGGGGAAATTTATCCGGAATAAGAGACGAGCTGAAAGAAAGAAACTTTCAAATAAAAAGTGATTATAAAAACGGCCTTTCTGTAAGTAAATTAAAAAAGAAGTATTTCTTATCTCAAAGCAGTCTGTACAGGATTATTAAGGATTAAGATTAGGAAAACTGTGTTTGCCATATGACAAATGCAGTTTTTCTCATATATAAATATAAAGGATAATGGTAATAAATCAGGTTGTATATATGCTATTATTGCTATAGAAAATAAGGGAGATGGTGATGTATGAAATACGAATTGTTATTGGACCAAATATCTGAAGCCTTTCAGGAAGTATTGAAAGATAATTTTGTCGGGTTCTATGTACATGGCTCAATTGCATTGCAATGCTTTAACTGGAACAAAAGTGATATTGATTTTATTGTGGTCGTAAATGATCAACTGCCTCATAATATCAAAAGACAGTTGATGGATGCTGTTGTGAAATATAACGAATCAGCTCCCACTAAAGGATTAGAAATGCATATTGTACTTAAAGAGGTCTGTACAAATTTTATCTATCCGACGCCCTTTGAACTACATTATGCCAATCCGCATAAAGACTGGTACATAAGAGACCCCGAAGATTATTGCAAACATATGAATGGGAAAGACCCGGACCTTGCTGCACACTTTACCATAATCAAGAATTGCGGGATAACTTGGTGTGGTCAGCCTATAGATGATGTGTTTGATACCGTACCGAAGGATGACTTTCTCGATAGTATCAAAAAAGATGTGGCATACGCACAAGATAATATGTCTGATAACCCGATGTACTTTGTGCTCAACTTATGTAGGGTATTAGCTTTTATTAAAAATGGTTTGGTTTTATCAAAAGAGCAGGGCGGACGCTGGGGCATGGAGAATCTGGACTCTCAATACCATAATATTATTAAGTATGCACTGGAGTGTTATGGCAGTGATGATAAGATGCAGACTAATAAAGAAAAATTAGAAAAATTCGGTGATTATGTGACTGGGATGATCTTGTAGGGAGGAATAGTATGTTCGCAATTAGGTATGTTACTGTTTCTTACATTGATCCATTTTGAAGAATCCTTTCGTGGTAAGGGTTATGGTACATTCGTAGAAACAATGGAAATGTTCATGATGAAGCAGATTTCTTCCTGAAAATGCAGCTGAGAGTATTTATCGTATTGCTATTCAATTATTTAGCGTTTCGGCGTACTACCGGATTAAGATAAAAATTCTATACAATAAAAGGCCGTCTACGACTTTGTAAGTTACATTTCAGGGCAGAAATTTAGCATTTCAGGTTGTAAACGGTTTTTCTTTTTATATTGTGATAAGCTGTTTGTGTCTATATTAGAGCAGTTCCTCGATCCCATCGAATTTGATTTAGAGCAGAATGTAAATCTATTTATGGTAAAGAATCTAAATTTATGCCGTTGGTGACCATTGAGGAATGGTGAATAGCTTGGAAGTTTTTATGTGTTGGTCATCCGAGCTAACCTGCAAATTTCTATTTTTTTGTAGCTGTTATACGGCTTATTGAGGAGGCTTATATGAAAAAAATATTATCAAGAGCTATGGCAATTTCTTTAAGTTTAGCAATTCTTGTAAGTGCAGCTATGTTTGTACCCCAACCGGCTTCTGCTAATGTGTATGGACCAGACCGTATTGTCAACATCCAAACCCAGCATTCCATACTAAAGGATTACGACAAGGCTTATGCCAGGAATAAAGAGCTGTGGGATGCTCAAAGAACCGATAGTGACGCAATTGAAAAGAATAAAAGAGGTAGTGATGACAAAGATATCCTTGAATTGGCAAAAAAAATTACTGCGTCATCTAAGGATGATTATTCAAAAATTAGAGCAATTCATGATTGGGTGGCTACCAACATCTATTATGACTACCCTGCCTACAGAGGAGAGATTAATAAAGCTGGAGATGTGGCGTCTCCTCAATCTCCATCCGTTGTAGTGGAACGTAAACGTGCAGTTTGTGCAGGCTATGCGGCAACTACTGTTGCTTTGCTTCGTGCTGTAGGTATTCCGGCTAAAACCGTTAGTGGAGTTGTTAAATCTGATAGTAAAGTAGGACATGGTTGGTCACAAGCTTGGCTAAGCAGCGAAAAAAGATGGGTTATAATGGACACAACATGGGATTCAGGTAATAAATATGATGACGGTAAGTATATTAAAGGAAGTATGAAAACTAAGTATTTTGATATATCGCTTTCAGAATTGTCGCACAGTCATTTAATGACTAATACATCAGAGGTATGGAATAAAATTATGTGGTACCGTAATAACGAAGGTGAGCCGAATACATATATTGCAGTGCCGTATATGTCTGGACTGACTTGGAAAAGCCCGGGTACCCGTCCAGGTTATAAATTTGCCGGCTGGTTTAAGGATAAGGATTTTAAAACTGCTTGGGATTTTAATAAGGACAAAGCCGCAACAGATGTAAATTTATATGCTAAATGGAATGCTGAAATTTATACTGTAAAGTTCGATTCAAATGGCGGCAGTGCTGTCCCCAGCGTGAAGACTACATATAACACAAGGCTCACAAAGCCAAAGGATCCAACAAGAGCGGGATATATATTTGGCGGCTGGACCTATAAAAAGAATGGAACAGAGTTCTGGAATTTTATCAGAGAGCCGAACATATCTACTGTAAAAGGCAATCTAACCCTTTACGCTTCGTGGCAAAAGCCCTTTACCATCACATTTGATAGTTGCGGCGGTACTAAGGTTTCAAGCAAAAAAACAGGTTTAAATGGATTAATACCAAAGCCAAATGTGACACCAAAGAGAGAAGGATATACCTTTG
>JAEYNI010000264.1 GCA_023412635.1 Bacillota bacterium | reverse complement strand
TTGGCGGAGAAGCGGGGATTCGAACCCCGGCTAGGATTACTCCTACTAACGGTTTAGCAAACCGTCCCCTTCGACCTGCTTGGGTACTTCTCCATTTATTATAAGCTGACTCATAAAGAGTCAGCTTTTATTCATTTGGCGGAGAGAGTGAGATTCGAACTCACGGTAGGCTCACACCTACGCCGGTTTTCAAGACCGGTGCCTTAAACCAACTCGACCATCTCTCCAAGTAAGCTCTCGCGTCAGCGACGAACTTAATTTTACAATGAATCTGACTATTTGTCAACACCTTAATTGCTAAAACTATTCAAAAACCGCAGTGTAATTACTACCAATTTACATTTCTAATGTGTGTATCTTTTTTATCCTGTTACTTTTTTATTTAAAGACTTCATTTCCTTAGCAAACGGACTTTCAGGGCAATTTATTGAAAACTCGGCGACTGTCTTTTTTACGCCCTCAAAATCGGATGTTTTATAGTAAGCATTAGCCATATAGTAGTATGCATCATCAATATAATATTCATTCTTATTAGAGAAATCTATAGCTCTGGTAAAACTAATAACGGCTTGAGTATAGTCTTTCTTTTTGTAACTTTTATATCCATCTCTATATAGTAATAATGAAGCCTTTTCAAAGCTTTTATCAGAAATATCCGTATACAGCTGCATAGCATTAGTACTAAGATATGATGTATTTATATTATATTTTAAAGCTACTGCGCAACTAATATAATCTCCTTTAATATAATATGACTGAGCCTTTAATAATAAATCTGCCGCTCCGCTGGCATTACTATATTTTGCTTCAAGATCACTGCTTCTCTCAGTTTCATCAGCCAATTGTTGTTCGGCTTCAATCAGCTTGTTTTTAAGTTCATCTATCTCTTCTTTAAGTCTTTTATTCTCCTTAACAGCACTATTGAAATCCGTTACTGCATTTATTTTTGCTTTTTCCTGAGAAGATAATTTATTTTGGTACTCACTTATATTATTTTGAAACTTAACCTGACTATACGCTGTTAACAATAAAACGATAAAAGCTCCTGTAAACAAAATCAATGCATACATCCATATCTGCTTTTTCTCATTTTTACTTTCCTTATTATTTGTAAATTTAAGGTTCATTATTAATGCCTCCGTATGCCTTACAGCATCAAATATAAACTACATCTGATTTGTATAGTTTCTTTCTATGCTTGTCTTTCTCGCTATATCAATTGCCTGGATTTCTTCAGCAGATAATGTATATTTTGATTTTCCAGAGGAAACCGGTTTTGCATAAGTGGAAGAACTATCTCTGGCATATATTCCGCTGATTACTATACCAGAATCATTGTTGTCCAACATTGCAATTGAAAAACTTAAATCACTTCCTACATTATCAAATGCATTAAACCTGACTATTCCAACCTTTTGAACACATTGTATCAGTGTTCTCTCTATTTCATTTATTTTCAATTCTATATCTCTGTTTTTGGAATTTACATTATTAACACTGTCCAGACAGGTCTCCAAAAGTTCTTCCATATTTCTATCACTTAAGCCATTCATAAATCTTTTATACTTTGTTCTTATCCTGTTCGTTTTTTTTATGTTGGCAATAAGTAAAAAGCAATTAATTATTATAATGAAAAATGCTATAGCAAACAAGATCAAAATTTCAAATTGTAAATTTATTATATTATTAATAAAGTCCATTCTTTTTATTACTCCTTATAATAATTACTAATATATTTAATCATTTATAAGCCGTATAGCTTTATTTGCCCATAATTTGATTTTTAAGGCGCACTTTCTCTTGAAATAGTAATCATCTTGACACTACTAAAAAAACTCGTCAAAATCGATTTTAAAAGGTCGTCATTTTATTAAGTTTTGTAAAAAAATTCTAATAATCTGTCAAGTTCATCATTTGAATAGTATTCTATTGTTATTTTACCTCTATTATTATTTGCTTGTAATTTAACTTTTGTACCAAGAATATTTTTTAATTTTTCTTCAACAACCTTAAAATCAGGATTATCTATAGCCTTTTTCTTTACAGTCTTATTTTGGAATAGTTTCTTTATATATGCTTCAGTTTCTCTTACGCTCAATTTATTTTCGATAATGTACTCAGCTGCTTTTAATTGAACCTCCGGTTCTTGTACTATAACCAGTGTCCGGGCATGACCGCTAGATAAGTCTCCACTTACAACATACTTTTTAACCTCATCGGAAAGACCAAGAAGCCGTAGTGAATTTGCAATAGCCGGTCTGCTTCTCCCAATGGTTTCTGCAATTTGCTCCTGAGTCATATCAAACTCGTTCATTAAGTGAAGAAAGGCATCTGCTTCTTCAATTGGATTTAAATCTTCTCTTTGAAGGTTTTCAATTAATGCAACCTCCATAACTTGTTTGTTTGTAAATTCCTTCACTAAAACAGGTACTTTACTTAAGCCTGCAAGTTTAGCAGCTCTCCATCTTCTTTCACCTGCTATTATTGAATATCTGCTCTCATCTTTCCTTACTATAATTGGCTGTATTATCCCATGCTGCTTAATTGACTCCGAAAGCTGAGCAAGTTTTTCATCATTAAAATACTTTCGTGGTTGTCCTGCATTAGGCTCAATTTCATTAATTCTAAGTTCAACTATCCCCGAATCATCCTCAGTAGCCTCATTTGATATTAGTGCCCCGAGTCCTTTTCCCAAACCCTTCTTTACCATTTGATTTATACCACCTCTTCAGAATACTCTATTACTTCTTCTGCCAATTCAATGTAACATTCAGCACCTTTTGATTTTGCATCATATAAAATTATTGGCAAACCAAAGCTTGGCGCCTCACTAAGCCTTACATTTCTTGGTATAACAGTTCTATAAACTTTATTTCTAAAATATTTCTTAACTTCTTCAACAACTTGAATTGATAGATTAGTTCTGGCATCAAACATAGTCAATACAACACCCTCAACATCCAATTCAGGATTAAGATGCTTTTGTACTAACTTCACAGTGTTCATTAACTGACTTAAACCTTCCAATGCATAATATTCACACTGAATCGGGACGAGTATTGTATCTGCTGCAGTTAGGGAATTTAGCGTGAGAAGTCCTAATGACGGCGGGCAATCAATAATTATAAAATCATACTCTTTTTTTATGTAATATAGTGCTGCTTTCAATCTGTTTTCTCTGGATATAGCAGACACAAGCTCAACTTCAGCACCTGCAAGTTGTATGTTCGAAGGACACAACATTAGGTTATCAATGCAGGTTTTAATTAAAGTATTTTCAATTGCTTCGTCATTAATAATAACATCATATACTGATTGCTTGATTGTTTTTTTATCCACACCAAGGCCACTTGTTGTATTCCCCTGGGGATCTATATCAATAACTAGAACCTTTTTGCCTTTATAGGCTAGGCATGCACTTAAGTTTACTGCAGTTGTCGTTTTTCCAACGCCACCTTTTTGGTTAGCAATGGCTATAATCTTTGCCAAGAAACTCTCACTCCTTATTGAGTAACCTAATTCTACTCATCAATCTCCATTTGAAAATTATATCATAGGGGAAATAATTATACAAAGAATTTAATCCAATTGTAAAATGTTTCACGTGAAACATTTTATTTTTTCGAGAACTATTTCATTTCTTGATACTTAGAACTCAGTAGTTCGTATTCATAAATTAATTGCTCTAAGATATCTTAATAGCTAACTATCCTAAATCTCAATTTCCTCACCTATATTTAGCACTCTTGTTTTGATATTGTACTTTTCCAGTTCATTTTTAAACAATAACGGATCAGAACTTAAGTGGTGAATAGGTATCACTAATTTAGGTTCTATAGTAACAGCCGCTTTAATAGCCTCCTTGATGTCCATAGTATAGATTCCACCAATAGGTAGAAGTGCTATATCCACATCTTTTATATCGTTCATTTCAGGTATAAAATCAGTATCTCCTGTAAAATATATTTTCTTTCCTTCAATAGAAAGTATATATCCATTACACTGACCCAATTTATGAACTTTTCTTGTAGAATTTCCATTAGGCGTGTTATATGAGGGTAATATATTGACTTTGACATTTTCAATTTCAATTAGACTATTTGGCTTAACTATTTTAATTCTTTTGTCATCACTTTTACTATAGTTCTCAGGAGTGTATATTAAAGTGTTATTATAAGAAATTCTATTTTTCGTGACTTCCTTACAGTGATCTTTATGAATATGTGATATCAAAATTATGTCAGCAATTCTTAGCTCTTCAGGTAAAACATCATCCTCTCGATCCGAAAATACTATCTTTTTAAGATTTCTTTTATAATATGTAGCTATATAAGATGGATCAAAATAAATAACGTAATTATCTGTTATGATTTGAACCCATGACCGTGGAAACCATTTAAGTCTCATATGAACCTCTTAGATATAGTTGTTACACCATTTTAATTATATCATATAACAAATAAATATATTTGTGTATAAAAGAATTTCATCCATACTTCTTACTCTACGGACTACCTTATATAATATATACACACTTCAATATATAAATAACTTATACTAACATAAAATGTTTCACGTGAAACATTTTATGTTAGTATTTAATAACCATTTATATATCAAAATTGCTAGATATAGAAGGCATTAATATTTTAGATTTGACCTCTGATCACGAAACTTTCGTCGTAACCTTTAGATTACAACGTCGGCCACACGTTTGTCCTGACTGTGGAGGGATTACTGATATAGTTCACGATTACAGAAATCAAC
>JAEYNI010000281.1 GCA_023412635.1 Bacillota bacterium | reverse complement strand
TAAAGGTATCTATTCTTTGCTCAAGTTTTCGTACTCTTGGCTCAAGTCCCTCTTTTTCATAGTCATTTATTGTAAATGAAAAATAATAATTAATACCTTTTTTATCGATCTCAGTCAGGTGTGGAATTAATGGTTTAGCATCTTTTGTCCAAAATACAATTACACGAGCCTAATCAAAAAAAACATACTGTTGTTTTCTATTAAACGGATTGACCCACTTAACATATCCTTTCCTCAGTCTATTAATGAACCATTCAGAATAAAATGCAGGTATGTCAGTAGATCGGCTTGCAGAAATAATAACTGGTGCAACCCCTTTTACTCTACCCTCGTTAGTGTCTATATCTATTGTATCCCACTTTTTTGAGGCCATTGAAAACACTCCCAATATAAATTTTCGGTCGTTTATAATTATCCTGAGACAGATCTGATGATACATCAGGAATATCTTATTCTATTAATAGTTATAGTATAAAACAAAAGATGATGCAAATGGTATAGCTGACGCAGTCTTACTCTACAATCAGATACTTTTAAATAAAGGTGAAAATATGGAACGGAAAATAGTTTAAGATATATAATAGGAAAACGCATAAGAGACATACGTAAAGGAAAAGGCTGGACTCAGGAGCAGTTGGATGAAAAATCTGGTATGCATCCAACCTACGTTGGTAAAGCAGAACGAGGCGAAAAAAGCCTGACTCTCGACAGTTTGGAAAATATCGTTAATGCATTAGGTATATCTTACGAAGAGTTATTTAAGTACATAAAGCCATCTGCAAACGGTGATGAGAATACTGTACTATGGCAGATTGTATATACATTAAGTACAAAAAGTGCAGATGACCAAAGAAAAGCACTAAGTCTTTTAGAATTCATTTTTGAATGGAAAGAGAAGTAGCTCTCTGTATTCTTTACCTCTCACCGCTACCATTGGTAGCAAACCGCAGTATTGGAACTCCGTATTTACCCAGAATTGAATCCTTGAGTGTATCACGACGTAATTGGTCTGAATTATTTTCATGAAATTCAAAACTATCTACTTCAATTATAAGAATACAGGCCTTATCTTGCTTGTGATACACGACAAAATTCAGTGATGCTTGGTTGTTAACGAAGTTTTCACTTCCTTGGTATTTATGTACTGTATCACTTTCTATGCTGTCAGACAATCCCTCTGAATTCACAATTGGTACACCATGCCAGAATTGTTCAACTTCCTCGTTTTCTACAAATGACAATGCCCTTATCCATAATCTAATTATATATCTCTTCATTTCCTATTACAGCTTACAATAACTATGATACGCTAATTAGCAACTCAACTCTTTATCTTGCTGGAGGAGGCAATTTTATAAACTTAAATTATGAACTATTAGTATGCTTGATTTTATTTGGTAGGTCCTCGATTACTACATGTAGTATTTTTATTGCCCATCTGAGTCTTTGTAAACTCTGTTACATATATATCCAATTCCTGGCTTATTTTTAAAATCTCAGAATAATTTGAATCATTAGAAATTAGTTTATTAAGTTTTTCTCTTAACTGTTCGATGTCATCTTTCTTCAATGGAATTCCCTCTTTCGCTAAAAGAAATATATATCAATACTCTTCCAATATATCATAAAAATGCAATTTTGACGACTATAGTCCGTTTATTTATGGAATCTTTAGATTAAACTTTGGATATGAACATTAAAAAACTTTCTTGTAGGAGCACTTATTATGCTATTAGAAGAGTCTTTGGCCATAGTATTAAAAAAGTATAGATTGGAAAATAAACTTTCACAGGATGAATTGGCATTTAGATGCGAGTTAGACAGAACCTATATTAGTCTACTTGAAAGAAAAAAGAGAAAACCGACTTTAAATGTAATATTCAAAATTTGCAGTAATCTTAATATTAAACCTAGCATATTTATTGAAGAAATTGAAGCCTTAATGAAACAGCGTGATTAAAATTTTTGAAATGGACATACTACCTAAGTACAATAAAATCCAAGTCCATAGGTTCATACCTACAAACTTGGATTTTAACTTTGTTATCTATCCGGGTATAAAGACTTTATTTAGCCCCACTGTCGGTTCCTATAAAGTTTGGTACTGGAATAACGAAAAATGCACCTTTTGGCTTCCTTAATCTCATTAAGTTTGGTACTGGTTCTCAAATAGTTTGGTACTAAGGCTGTTAATCTCAAAAAGTTTGGTACTAAAAATTTTTTATTCTTATATCTAAATTGATAATAAATAAAAAAACATTTTAGATTTCTTGCATTAAACAAGTCATTTACTAAAATGTATTTTGAATTTTAATAATTTTTACTTTTCCTATACACAATAATTAATATTTTTTGAATTGCAGGGAGTAAGATCATTACTATAAATAATAATTTCTTTTCCTTTATACTTATTATTAACACTATAGTTAAGAGAATATTTTTCTTGTAAAAAATTATCATATAAAGATGAAATCTCGTCGCAATTGTCATAAGTAATTATCCAAGGTTGCGTAACATTTTCCTTTATTAAATTTGATAGAACTTTGTGGTCATTGTCATTATAAAAATTTGTATACAGTTCTGGTCCCTGTTTAAAATACGGAGGATCAAAATATATAAGTGACTTATCCGGAATCTCAATAAGCTTAGTTCTAATGAATTCACCAGCATCTAAACAAGACAACGAAATTCTATCTCTAAAAGATGCTATCATTCGAATTCTTTTTATTAATTCATCTTTTGAGAACCTACAGTCAATTTTATACTTACCATTTTGCTCTAGTCCTCCTATTACTCCTCCTTTTATTATACCTGACCTATTCGTCCTGTTCAGAAAAAATGTTGAAAAGCCCAAATCAAGCAAGTTATCAGCTGTTCCATGAATCGCTTTTTGTCTATGCCATTCATCAATTGAAACAGGTGTGTTACTAATACGTTCGCAAAAATCTTCGGTATTATTTAAAATAGAATACCAAATAGCATATATTCCAGTATCATAATCATTTATTACTATTTTATCCACAATTTTGTTAAATAGTAAGGCCAATGCGGCACCAGCCCCACCAGCAAATATTTCAACGTAAGTACATCCTTCTAATTTATTAAACGTAATTACATCAGCAATAAATTTAGTAAGTTTAGCTTTTCCACCTGGATATCTTAGAGGTGATATGTTACTTATTCGCAATAAAATCGCTCCTAAACATATATTTGCAATAATTATATCATTATATTAATTCACTGGTCACTGGTTTTGAGGTATTTTTATTATTTGTATAAATATACTATAATTTATCTGTAATCCTCTCAGCCCACCTAATCAAATGTTGTCCAGACATGTGTTACACTGGCGTCAAATACATAGTTATTCTTTTATCTGAAAATTTTAATACCAATGCCCATTATTATTAACAAAATCAATGAGTATGTGTTTTTAATAGCTTTTCAAATTCCTATAAAAGAAAGAATTCAGCGTTTTTAGACTAAACAACCGGAATCAAAACTATTGAGTATAACTGTTTGTACAGGCTTAACACCCCGCCCCCTATTCAAATCCTCCAGCAAAGGGTTCAATATAGGTTCCATTTCCCTATACGTTAGTTTCAACAAGGTTCTTTGCCTTATCGTAACCCGGATATTGAATGGCGAAAGTGAACTAGAGACTCTTACTTATCGCTTACCAGATTTCTATATGCCATAAACGCGTTTGGAAGCCAATCTGACAAATCATAAGGATTCAGATATATCTTGTTTTTGGTGTTATTCGGCTTCTTTCGAATCGCAGGAATTACCCCAAAAGCCACTGTCGGATTAAGTTGCTGCTCACCTACATCTTCGGTTATAAGTTTTTTCAATGGTACGAGGTATGCTCTCTGTTCGCTGTCATCATAATTAACTGGTAACTGCCCAAATTGAGCATAGTTGAGCAGTTGCAGGCCTAGCTGTCTGTCAAACAGTTGATGGTTTCTCTGATTCCAGTAATTGTCCAAACAGTTCTTGCAGGACCGTGAGCACTCGCATTCTGAAAGTATTATTCTCGCTATATCAAGTACTTTATCAAGAATTGAGCCAATCAGAGAAGAGTAACCTGCACCGCTGGTAAGGTTGTCGTAGAAGAACATTTCAATATGCGAGTTTCCATCGCTATTGATTCTCGGGCGCCAACCGCCGCTGATTTCATTGTAATCAATATCCAAGACAAGCGAAACGGCTTTCTTTAATGCCTCGTGTAATGTTGTCACAGCTGCTCGAAGAATACATTTTTCTTCTGCATTACTATTTCCCACAAGTTTTGTAGAGTCGTAGGATATGTCGAGCATGAACATGTCCGTTAAGAACTCGTAGCCTAAATATATGCCGGTAGCGACAGTTCCATCATGCCGGCATAGCGGACGGTTATCGTGATAAGGCTGCGAGAATGAAAATGTCCCATTTGCGTTAGTATCAGTAACCTCTGCTCCTCCGCACTTTTTGCAAACATTGAATCCATTCTTGCTTTTACCCATGTTGACAGTCAAGACTTTTCGGTCGGGGAGATTTGCAAAACGGATATTGCTTTGCCCATAACTCTCCATATTTGTATCTTCTGGGACATAAGAATAGTACGGAGCCTCCGCGTAGGTGTACTGCTCATCCTCGTCTTCATATTTCACCTCGTCACCTTTAACGGGAGAGAAACCCCAAGGACGAAGCATTTTGTTTTTTACAATAGGTGCACCACAATATGGACAAACTTGGCGCTGAGAATCCTCCTGTTCCAAGCCAAACCAGTTACATTCGGAACAAATGTAGATGTCCTTGTAATAGTCGTTGTTCCTAAAGTAGAACTCAGCTTGATTCGTTTCGAAGCCTCTCGGACGCGGATTGGCATAGAATCCACCACTTTTGTAGATTTTCTTGTCAATCGTTACAAATCGTCCAGGAGCGTATTCGCTAAGTGCTACGGCAATGTCCCGCTCAGGCGCATACTGAATATCTCTTGGTGCATTTTTACCTAGCTCAGATTCTTTCTCTACAAAGAATCTAACAACATTCTTAGGGAAGGAGTACGACGGAATAAAGCCTTCGCGGTAGAACACATCAAACGCTGGGGTCTCTTTGTCATTGTTAATGTACTCATCTCGCTTCCCTTCAGTTAGTACATTCTTACAGATTTCACCGAAATGGGCGATTGTTATATTTGTAGATAATCTTGATGTTTTTGCAAATTCCCCGGCGTATTCTACGAAATTTTTACCGTATTGCTCACAGAATGTAATAATTCCTATGTCAACAATTCCATCAAATTGACTGCTCATATCTGATGTGGACATGAACGAATTCAAAATCAACATATTGATGTGCCTTTGCTTAATTTTCGGATTATCACGGTCTATCCACGGTTTTCGTGGCGAGCCAGAGATCATCTCGTCTGGGTGTAAAAAGTAGTGACTATCGTGCGTCCCTCCAGAGGCATATGTTACAATTGTGGAAATACCTGCATTCTTACGACCTGCTCGCCCCGCTCTTTGCTGATAGTTCTCCCTCATAGGCGGTATGTTGCGAAGCCCAACTGCAGTCAACGAGCCGATATCAATACCGACTTCCATTGTTGTTGTGCAACTCAAAACATCGATGGCATCCTCGCCATGCTCTCCGGCGTTGATGTCTTGAAAGCGCATTTCATACTTTTCTGTGCGGCTCCAAGTATCGCTGCGGACTTCTTTATGGGATAGCTGTGCCGTATGCTCTTCAGTATCAATTGAGTGTATACTGTCTATTTTGTTTAGAGCATGCAAAACAGGTTTGCGCCAAAAATCAAAACGAGACAAATCCTGTTCTCCGATAGGAATTAAATCTGCCGAATCAAAGCAAGCTCCGCAATAGTCACCAATCTTGAACGGAGACAATTTTCCACACTTAACACAGCGATACCAAATAAAATCTTTATCGGCAAGTTCAATCTTAACCGCTCCTAACTTAATGTAGTAGCGATTTGTTGATGATGAGGCAAAAAATAGGTCTCGCACCTTCTCAATAGTTTTTGTCATTGCGGTTGTGTCGAGAGAAAGCAACTTCTGTATTCGCTGAATAAGACTTTTGTCTAATTCTGTGGAGAAATCAAAACTCAAACCGAATATCTGATTTTTGCTACGTCCGGGCAAACCTTTTCTTATATCGTCTCGAATAGTTTCTCCAAGAGCGGCACTGTCGTCCATAACATCCCAAAAAAGCAGTACAAGTAATTGATAAAAAGTGTCTTTCTCCACGGTTATTCCTATGTCTTCCAAATCATCTATGCAATCATCAAGAACTGATGATAAAGGTGCTAAGAATCCAATACCGATATCCTTGAAAGAGCGAGGACTCTCTGTAAAAAATGTTAGTAATTGTTCGTAGTAATCATCAGGCAAAGAAAGGTATTCTGAGGACATGGCAGAGTAATCCACAGCTTTTCCTCTCTTTTCTGCTCTGACTTTAGCATCACCAAATTTGTGCTTGTCATCACCAAACTTTTTTTTGCTTGTTCCACTAAAGAACACAAGGTTGTTTTGGATACAAACATCTAAAAAAGCTGGGTATAAGTGAGCCAAGGGGTGTTCTTTGCCATCAATTTTCAGGAGAAGCGACGAAAGCATTACGGCCTGACGGAAAGCGTCTGCATCTGAAGATTTCGATAGGTCTAAGGCAAGTTTCGCCGCGTTCTGGCGTGAATCTGAAAATAGCAGCACCTTTTTCCCTTGGTTGATTAGTTCTGACTTCTTTGGAGGCTGTAGCTCAAACTGTGCCTTTGTCAGGTTGTAGAAAGGAATATTACCTTTTGTTGATAAATCAACCGGTTTCTTTAAAAGCATAGGCTTTTTACATTTGGGACAAACGCCAAAGTTGAACGATTGCGACTTTGGGTCGAATTTATCATTATAGACAACTGGGAGCAAAGTCTCATCGTCTTTGGGTGATAAGTAGAGTTTGCCCGTCAATGGGTCAAGAGCGCCCATCTTGTCGTTCTTGTTCTTTTGATAGTTTTGTGGAACTACATAAAGCAACATCTCCATAAGGGAATTGGCATCTCCGTTTAGTCCACGCTGAGTAAAGACATACCAATATGACTGCCCCTCGTTTTTTTGAACATAGACTCTAAGGTATAACGCGCCGCATTTTATATGATTAACAAGTTCGTAAACCCTACCACCACATTCACATTTATCCCTTGGAATAGAGATTACCTTTCCGAGGGGGAGTTTTTCGCTTTCTGAATGTTTCGCAAAAGTGCATTTTGGGTTGGAACACGCATAGAGTCCTTGTAATCCACGTAAGAACATATGAAGACGTACAGGAAACAGGATGTTCCCATTTTTTGCAGCAAGAGATACTAATACCAATAAAGCATCCAGTGCTTTTTGTGCATTCGCATTAACGCCAAACAGTGCATTCTTAATTTCAGTGTACGATTTTGCGCCATCGCGGCAGAGTTTGTTTAGTAAAACAAATGCCTCATACTTTGGCAAATTATCATATAGCCATTCTTGAGCCTCGCTTTGACTAATGTTTTCGGGCAAGTTAATATAGAAAACCGCAGAAGCAAAAGACATAATCCTCTTAGTGATACCATCGCCTTGCACTTGGTCAGAGCCTATCGAAGCCAAGGCAGCAATATCTGTTTTCACTTCCAGTTCATCAGGAACTGGTTCTTTCGAACCGAAAAGAAACTCGCAAGAAGAGTTCTTTCCCGTAAGTCCAGTGTAGAAATTATTAATTGCATCTTGTTCGTCTTGTGGCATACTTGCAGTCGTAAGGATAAATTGAACTTTTTCCTTTGAAATTCCCAAGCGGTAAAACATCCGTTCCAGCAAGAGCGCAATTTCCCCTCCTGCAGAACCACGGTACATATGCGCCTCGTCCAAAACAATGAGTAATCTGTTTTCTGACGATGTATCAAGCCATTCTTTTGTTTTGCTCCAGATGTTGGCTTCACGCTGACGCATAAGCATATACTCTAGCATTGAGTAGTTCGTTATCAGTATATCCGGCGGGCACGCTTGCATCTCAAAACGAGTAATAAACTCAGCATCATATCTAGAGGGCTTATGGATGTTGTTCTCAAGGTTTTTTATAAAAACACTAAGCCCATCTTCACCGAATCTGGATGGATATTTATTGATGCTCTTCAATCCTTTTATATTATTATGTTGTCGTTTCTGTGTATCCGCATCTGCGGTTTCGTCAACCAAATAGTTTTCACGAAAAGTGGCTGCCAGTTCACGACTACTTGTGGCCTTCGCATCACCGGAGTAGGGTGTTCTGCCTGTGTACATCCCAAAATGAGGTATGCGCATTGCCTGCGTATCACTTGTAAAAATTTCTTTGAACTTTTCGCTGCCTATAATCTTTCTGAACCTTGCCAATTGGTCAGAAACAAGGGCATTCATAGGATAAATGATAAGTGTTCGAACAGCTTCTTTTTTGAAGTCATCTGGACGGCTTTTCGCCTCTCTAAAGCACTTCGCAATAATCGGCCAAAGAAAGCACTCAGTTTTACCTGAACCAGTACCGGTTGAAACGAACAAATCTCGACCTGCAAGGAAGTATTCCAATGCCATAACCTGATGTTCAAACGGATCTGGAAATATACCCAGACCATTCGAGACAAGTTTTAGCAGAGAATCCTTTACTCCTGATTCTATTTGCTGAGAGTTCTTGATTCCATCCACGATTTTCTTGTAGGAGGCCGAGGTTTCGATATATGGCTCGCGGGCGATGTTCGTATAATCAGAACACTGTTCGCCAAGAAGGTCATCGACATACAGCAACAGCGTTTCGCTGTTAGCTAAGTAATCGGACTTTATGTAATTTTTCAGCCTATCCCGAATAGCTTGATAGTATTCCTGAACTCCATTTAGGTTATTCATTTGCGTGCCCTCCCATTATTTTTATACCGATGCTTGTAAGTGTGGTGGTTACTTCCTTCAACAGGTCATTTCGTATTATGAAGTTAACCTTATCAAATGCGTTTTTCTCTGGCCAAGACAAGAGCATCAGGAAGTAATATTCGCGGTTCGGCAAATGTCCGCCTATACTTATTTTTGAATACATCTCGTCATATTTCGTGACGGTTGCTTTTAGCGGTTTGCCGTAGTGTGCTTTCAACGCGAAATATAGTCGCCTATATTCATAGGAGGTAAAACTATCATTCTGTTGTTCAACAGGTTCATCAGCGAATTGAAGTGCATCCGATGCCCGTATAACTCTATAGAAAGGTCCCAACTCGGTTTTCCGAGACAATGTGAAATCGGTTTCTAACTGTTTTCCCCAAGACTGTGACGGGACATTGTAAGAGTGAGGGTTGAAGAATTCCAATTCGGTAATGTCATTATCCCTATCATAGAAATCGATGAGGTCAAATCGTGACTTAAAATACTCTTCACATGTTAAATCGTCCCTTATTAAAAACTCTTTCGGAGTAACCTTATACGTTGTAGCGTTTGAAAATACACCAAGTCCATTTACAGTATAAGCTGCATTTGGAATCCCGAAAAACAAAGCTGTATTACCGAAGGCTATACTCCGCCCGTAGTTGACTATTCTGTCATGGTTGTTATTGTCAGTCACCAGATAACCAGTTTCCTCATATACTCTTCGGATGTGCACGGGAAAACTCGTTTGCTGATTACTAGTATTACTGAACCTATCAGTTATTGACGGGAACAACTCAGAAAACCTCACCATCAAATCGTTAAGCACTATGGTCTGATTGTGCTTAGTCGTTCCTACCACACCGTCAGACGAATTCTGTGCTATGCGGAGACACCATTGTCCAAGAGCCGAATAGCAGAGCCTATAGACAAATGAGTCCTCTGTTTCACCGCGATAACGATTGATGCCCATGTCTGAGGACATTCCGGTCAATAAACTATTCATCACGCAAACCACCTCCTGAATAGATTCTTAAGCGGGCATCTTCCAGTATCACCTGCGTACTTAACTATCCTCTCAGAGACGTTATAAGGCGCAACCTGCAATACATCCACGCAGTACGGCATAATATCAAAAGCCAAAAAACAGCATAAATCCTTTTCGTTAGATATAAAAGAACACTTATACTCAACCAAACTCTGACGAAATCCCAACTCCTTAAGCATTTCTCTGAGCAAAGGTGAATATCGCGAATCCGATACCACTTTTTTAGGTGTCGCCACTATCTCTTCAATTGTAGACGGGTCTTCTGTTAGCTCAACATTGAACGATAACGCTTCAATTCGATTGAGATTAAGATAATGGCAATACTTTAAGGCCTCCTCGGGAAGAAAGTATATAGTTCTGTCATAAGCAATAGTCAAGAAAATGATCTTATCCTTATGTTTCTCGCACAGAGTAAAAAGAATTGACTCGTTATAATTTCCTATAAAATTATCCAAACAAACAATGCGTCCGTCCACTGACAAGAATTCATCAATAATCTGTTCTGAAATGTCATTCATAAAGGGAAGCGTTTTTACATTTGATGTCCCTGTAAGAGCATTCGCAACACACTTCATCAAGGGCAAGCTTACGCCTCTATTGATAAGTATCGGTATCCCTTGAAATAGGATATAACATAGATGTTCTTTCAACAGATGAAAGTATTCTAAGTCAGTAGTCAGACCCACATTTTCTAAGTTATAACCCAGATAGTCTTTAAACTCATCCATATCTTTTGGACACATTGGTTTTTGAGCTGCTTTTTGCTTGGCGGCTGAAGTTAATTTTTGTTTCTCCAACTCTAATCGGATTTTGTCCTCAAGCAACTGGCGGTTAACCTTAGCCTCTGACAATTCAGTCCTAAGCTGTTGTATATATTTCTCCTTTACTTGCAACTTAGCCTTCAGCGTTGAAATTGCTTCTTCTCCGGTCTGAACAATAGTTCTCAGTTTCTCAAGTTCAGTGATAGAGCACTTAAGTTCCTTAATCTTTGCAGAACTCTCATTGAAATTTATCCTAGTTCTTTCTAAGTCAAGTTGTACAAGATCAAGTTCTGTCTGAAGCTTTTTCTTTTCAGAGTTATTATCTTGCAACACCGCTTCTAATTTCTCTCGATTAACATCTGTCTCTTTTATTATCTTTATTGCTGCAATCAATAACGTAATGTATTCTTCCGAATACTCTTCATTGACAAGTTTGAAATACAGACTAATGTTATCCACAAAGAAACAAAACGGTAATGTCTGCAGTAACGCTGATTCTCTATTGATACCATCATCCATAATATTGGTTATGTGCCTTTGAATCTCTAAAAGCCACCGGCTAATGTGTTTTTCTATGAATGAATCGATAAAGGGTTGTTTGCGATGCCTAAAGAGTAACGCACTGACTTCCTCCTGACTTCTCTTTGTTGGCAAGAAGCCTGGCATGATTTTTGCAAAGTCTTTTGGATACTGTTTGAAGTAATTAACTGTTTCTTTATGTGGTATTACTGAGCATATGTAACGCACCTCATCTTCAGAAAGTTGTGAGAGGTAATTCATATCCGTCCCTCCTCGATAAAGTGTTTTACCGCAGAATTTATCAAACCCGATTCTTCACAACTCTCGATGTAACGAAAAGCGGTCTTGCTAAGTTCAATCGAATCAAAGTCATCCCAAGTAAAAGATTCTGTCCGTTTGTAATAGGCAAGAACGTCTTTAAGTAACCGTTCTCCAGTAAATTCGGTTCGTCTCGGAAGATATATACAACCATTCATATAACCAAACAGGTATCTTCTTATTACAGAGTCAGGAGTAAGAAAAACGCTCTGGCCTTTAGTCAAAGAACCAACGCCGGAACTATTAAACAAAAAGTGTGTGCTGTCATCAGAAATCGTATAAGCGGTTTCTGGAATCTCTTCTATATTGATCTGGTCAAAACTCACTGAATGTCGGTTCTCCTCGTCGATAACAATATCTGTATTCTTACTATAAACCTTTATTCTTGCATTAACTGATACCCGTGAAATGCCATTTGCAATCCTACAAATATCATTAGAATGTACATTTATGTTACCATAAGCTTCTAATTCAAAACTGGAATACAGATAAGCATTGTTTGACCTTATCACGGAAACTTCATCAACCAAAGATGCAGGCGGCCATAATAATGTCAATGTTTCAGAAGCTTCCAACCGATAACCCCACGACATTAACAACGAATCAACAAAAGCGGTTTTAGCTTTAATGGTCAAAGTTTTCCCCAAGAACTTCCTGCCCATTGTTTCAAATCTAAATGTATCATCGACCTTTATATCACTTGGTAGGCTTCTATCCCACGGAGACGAGTATTGACTTTGAAAAACAACTAAGTATGGAACATTTGTGTACAATATTGAGCTACGGACCAGCTTTGCTTTATAATCGCTATCGTTGCCTTGAATCTTAAAAAAAGTTGCTGCGTTGCTACAGCTATTTTCGAAAACCTCGTACTTGCGTTTCACACCATTAATTGTATTAGACAAAAAATAGCTATAAGAGAACTTCTGAATCGGAATCATCGTCGGAATATCGGAAGCAAAATTTCTTCTGTTAATGCTCAATGTAAAAAAAGCTTGCTCCTGCGCAAATGCTCTTAACTCAAAAGTAGTTGTTAGCTGTTCATTGGCGGCAATCTCACCATCGGATAAGCGTAACCCTAAATAGAATAACTTAGTTCTATTGTCAAAGTAAAATTCAGCTCGTTCATTCTTGCATATACGTGAACGGGAGTCTGTACTTATAGCTCCGTATTGCCCAAGATAATTTTCACACTCAACGTCATTATTTCCACTGCGATGTCTGAAATGCGAAACCATGTTAACGCTACTCACAGCGGCAAGGCGTACATCTTCACCGCAATGAGCACATTCATATCGATACGGCTCAAGTCCGCCACTTTTAGCGGCTAATTCCGCAGACACTTCGGACAGGAGAAAAGTATCAAACGCCTTTCGCATTCTATCTACACTCCTTTCAACAAATTGATTTTTCTAAGATCATCAATCTTATTTTGGGCTGTTCAGCTCATTTTTTTAGCTAGACGCATAGTTTGACCATATCTAATTTAAATTAGGAAATTTTGAACCTCCATTGCCTGAAAATCCCGCGTGCTAACCGTTCTTGTTGTCGTCAAATTAACCATTTCCTTTAAAACAATTCACATAAAGAACGGGGTTGCCCATAGGCATGAATAGCTGCTGACATTTCTATTTAATTGCATTTCCTCAAGCTGTGACTATTTGTATTTAATGTCTTAGGGTCAAGTATTTTTTTTCTTCTTAATCTGTTACATAGCAAAGCATATAATTACTCAATTTTACAATTTCAACTATTATTATACAATTTTATTCGTATAAAAGAATTAGGTCAAGTCTAATAAACCAAATTACAAATTCTTGCTTAAAATAATTTAGGTATAACGGTAATATGTAAAAACGTTTAGAATATCAGCTCCTACTTAATTTCTCAACAATCCTTTCACTCCATCTAATTATTGGCTGCCCAGGTATATGTTTAGCTGTTTCAAAGATATAATTGTCCTCTTTCCGGAAAAATTTACGGTCCCAATGACCGTTGTTATTAATCAAATCTATGAGCAGGCGTTGTGTAAAGCTTTCGAATGTCTGAACATCAGAGAATTCGGTTTTTACAGGCTTAACGACCAAAGTTGAGATAGACCAATCATCAGCTCTGTCAACTTCAATTATGTAGCAGGGAATATGCCCTTCACGGGATATTTGAACAATAGCGCATGAACGCATACTTCCATCCTCGTTATATGAAAAACTTTTTAATGGGGGTAAAGGAATAACACTGAACGACATATTAAGATTCTTATGATTTATTTGTAAATGCGCAATAAGTCTAAAAAATTCTTCAAGCCCTTTGCAAATGCTCATGTCAACCATTTTTAAGCCATCGAATTCAATCTGAGGTATACTTCCTCCTAGTACCCAATCTTGTGCAGAACCGATATTATTATTTTCGCTGTCTCTACCTGTACCTATTACAATAATATCTCCAGTATGAACTTTCCTTTTCTTGTTACTTTTCCTATATATTCTTGGTTTATTTTTAAAGTTGTACATTACCGGTGGTTGTTCGATAATATTATTATTCGTGTGCTTTTCGGCAGCATGTCCAGTTGTATCAAGTTCAATATTTTCGTTATCAAGTGGCTTATTAGTTGGGTCTTTCACATATCTCGGTTTCCCATCAGCTTCTAGTCTTTCAAGCTTAGGGTGGAATCACGAAATAATTCCTTCTGAAGGGAAGTCATGTACGGTGATCCATGGCTTATAATCTTTACCTACCCCTTGACCTCGTCCTTCACTAATATATTTTTTAATTTTATTTTCATCCCAATTCAGGCTATACTTACTCCTAAAAGTATCACTTATCCTTTTGCATAGAAGTATATATATTTTCATGTATTTATAAGTAACGAATAGTATTTAAAAATTAATTAACACTTCTATGCCATTGTTAAATTTACACTTTTTAATTTTTAGTTTAAAACCCTATTATACTGTTTTAGAATTTTTGATACATAACTTTGAGAAATTCCAAGAATACTTGCTATTTCTTCTTGAGTATAGCCTTCATCTTTCATAGCTATAATATCTTTAGCATAGTTTCTCTTTTTATTAGGAATATTAACTTTAATATTATTCTGCATAACTACGTTTTTGTAAACTTTAATTCTATGAACATATCTGTGGTCGTTATCTTCAGTTATGATTTGTGCTTCCTTATTTTCACTATTAAAGTTAAACTCTTTAGCGTTTCGTATAATATCCGGAAATCTTTATTTTACTATACTTTGGATAGATTGTGATTTTCTAACTAACTTAGTCATAATATTTGAACCTCCTAATATGAATAATTATAATAATATTACAATTATTCATATTAGTGTCAACTATAATTATGCACAAAATGTTATATTTGTATAATTATAGCCCAAGATTGTAAAAAAATAATATATGCTGTTCCCGGGTTAACCTATTCTGAAGCATAAGCTTACCAAAATTTCTGGCTATTACTTTTATTGAACAGGTTGCAACTAAATAGTAAATATATTTAATAAAAAAATTGCAAAGCAAAATTGACAATCTTGTATTTCAAATTCCCATTCTTCTATTAAAATTTACAAATTGTTTTACCAAATACTAATTTACACTAAGACCAACCTTTCAATATCTGTCCATACAAAAAGAATTTCGCTCTAAGTTGACCTAAAGTAGTTATATTGTGAATTTTAGGAAAATGCTGTATAATAAAATGCGAAAAGAATTTTATTTTATTGTTGAAAACAAATAATGGCTTTTGTTAAGCTATGAACCAGGTGATTGGTATGTATAACTATTTTAATTTAAATGACATAGAATTTGAAGCCCTATGTAAAGATGTTATGGAAAAAAAGCTATCAACAAATTTACGCCTATTTGCTAAGGGGCGCGATGGTGGCATTGATCTTACCAATAATACAGTTACACATACTATTATTATTCAGGTAAAACATTATATAGGCAGTACATTCTCAAATCTTAGGACTACCTTAAAAAACGAAATCAAAAATGTTTATAAATGGAAACCAACTCAATATTATGTCTGCTGTGGAATGCAACTCACTGATGCTAATATTAGTGAAATCTATAATATGTTTGCTGAATTTATGGATTCAGACCAAAATATTATTTCCCTAACAGAAATAGATGAATTTCTACGATTGCCTGAAAATGTTGATGTTGTAAGAAAACATTACAAGTTGTGGTTATATGCTTCAAATATATTAAATGAAATTTTCAACCAAAATATTTTTATTGATTGTGAAGCACTTTTTAATGACATCGAGGAAGACAGTAAATACTTTGTGCAGACTGAAATATATAATCAATGTGTGGAATATTTAGATAAAAACGGCTTGTTAATGATAACAGGCGGTCCTGGTGTTGGTAAAACTATTACGTCAAAAATGTTGGTTTTATATTTTTCCGTACAGGGTTACAGAGTAAGATACACTACTAATGGGGATATAACTGACATCAAAAAATCCATGTCTAGTGACAAGGATTGCAAGGAAATCGTTTTGCTAGATGATTGCCTGGGGCAGCATTATTTTAATATGAAAAATACTCAAGAGAGTGAATTACTATCATTGATAAAGTTCGTAAAATTATTTAAAAACAAAAAAATAATATTAAACTCAAGAATTACTATTTTTAATGAAGCTAAAGATAGATCTTATGAGTTCAAAATGTTTCTCCAAGAGAAAAAAATCAAAAATCATACTATAAATATGGATGATATAACTACTTTAGAAAAAGCAAAAATTTTTTACAATCATTTAATTTACAAACACATACCGAGAGAGTATTATGAATCTATCAAAAAGGATAAAAATTATTTAAAAATAGTGCAGCACAGTAATTATACTCCACGAATAATAGAGCATGTAACTTATAGAACTAATTATTTAAAAGTGTCTCCAGATGATTACTTTGACTACATATTCCAAAATTTATCTTATCCACATGACATATGGAAAAATGAATTTGAGAGACGACTTAAAGAAGTGGACAGGGCATTCATTTCTACATTATATTCTTTGACCGATACTACAATTAAATATAGTGTTCTAAAGGAGTGCTTTGATGAGCGCTTATCAAAAATGAAGAATGTTGATTATACAATAAATAATTATGAATCTGTATTATCCCGTTTAAATCAGTCGATAATAAATCTAGTAGATAATAAAGGAACAATGCATGTAGGCGTAATAAATCCATCTGTAAACGACTATATGAAGACTGTGTTTAACGATAATATGCACGAACTAAATAATGTGAGAAACTCAATTAAACACTTTATTCAATTTGAGCGTTGCTATGCAAAGGAGAATCTATCTGCTATTTTCTATGAGTTTATTACCAGTGAAGAAATATTTAATATTGACTTTTCCTCTCAAGATGAAAAAAACTATTTCATAGTAGCAAATGTTTGCCAATACAACATAAATCAACCGCATTATAAGCAAACTATTATTGATTATTTAAATAACGCATACGGATATTATTATCCGTCTTCTAGTGAATGGCTACCACATATCAAAATTTTAGAAATATTACTTAGTGACAGTCTATATTCGTATTACTCATTTTCTTCATTTATTTCCGATGAAGATTGTATTAGTAATTTATTCATAGATTTGGAGTTAGATGAACTAATCGCTACAATAAATCTTTTATCCCAATGTTATCAAAGAAATAATATTAACATTTCATGGTTTAAAAAGTTATGTCAAACAATAATAACCGATTCTATATCTTCACATGTGGAAAATGTAGATGCTAGCGAATACTGTGAAAATTATGATATCCAGGATTTAGTTAAGGAAAACACGAAAATGTACTCTCATAGAGACTACGGAGGCATAGGAATTGATAGAGATGCAATAACTCGAACATTGGAAAAATGGGTAGCGGAAGACATAGAAAATGAAATAACAGAAAAGCTTTCGGAACTAGACGAAACAATTTCCATTCATGCAGATAAGCTGATTAAAAAGAATCTTAATTTAGATGGTCTTGACATCATTATTGATTCTCACTTTGAACCTGATTACGATGACGACTATGACGACGATGAGTATCATGGTAGTGGTGGAACTGAACAGATGTGTATTTCTGATGTTGAGGCAATATTTGAAAGATAGCTATTGTGCCTTGAGAGAAACTAAAGTGCAATCATATACTTCAAACAAGTAAATGATTGCACTCTGATATTTTCCGCTTCGTAGAAGTTAACTCTCCAAGACTCACTGCCGGAAGTTTCGTCCAAACGGAAACAATCTTACTTTTTAAAATACCATTTCTGATAATCCTCGAAAAAGCAGGGTGTGGGTTGTTGTGCAAACTCAACTTTTTCATGATGAGCGTCAACACTTTTCGCGAAAAATGTGACGCTTGCAAACACTTAGACTTTTTTCTAATCAATGCCATTGAAAGTTAAGTTTTTATACTTTAATGGCAAATTACAATAAGAAATATCTTTTTATACTTCTGACCCATTTTTTTAGTAAGACTTTATTTTTGATTTTAATAATAATATTTTTTTCATTCATATAATCTCAATACCAATGCTAACTTTACCATTTCTTAATATAACCCATTTTATACATACCAATCTATACCATGTAATTATACATATTTTTTATAAATTCTACAACTTTATTGTAAATTCTAAAACTTTTTTATGGTTCCTTACCACCAACCACCCACACTCTCCTACTCCACCGTAACCGACTTCGCCAAATTCCTTGGCTTATCTACGTCACAGCCTCTTTCAATTGCCATATAGTAAGCAAACAGCTGCAGCGGTGTTACTGCTGATATTGGGGCTACAAGTGAATCCACATCCGGTATTGTCAGAACCATGTCTGCCGTTTTTTCCAGCTCTTCTCTGTGTCTTTCCTGTGTTATTGCAAGCACGACTGCGCCTCTGGCTTTAACTTCTCTGATGTTGCTGATCATCTTCTCAAACAGCGAATCCTGAGTCATGGGGCAAACTACCAGCGTTCCTTTTTCAATAAGAGCAATTGTTCCGTGCTTGAGCTCTCCGCCTGCATATGCCTCCGAGTGAATGTAGGAAATTTCCTTCAGCTTCAGTGAGCCTTCCATGGAAAGCGCATAATCAAGGCTTCTTCCTATAAAGAAAATACTCTTTGAATTAAAGTGGGCATGAGCAAATTTCTGAATGCCATCCTTATTCTTCAAAATTTCTTCTATACCAGAAGGAACTTTCTTCATTTCTTCAAGGATTTCATTTGCCTGCTCCCGAGTTATAGTCCCCTTCTTAAGTCCAAGGTCAAGAGCTACCAGATACAATGCTGTAAGCTGGGTGTTGTAGGCTTTTGTTGAAGCAACGGCAATTTCCGGGCCTGCCCAGGTATACAGCAC
>JAEYNI010000182.1 GCA_023412635.1 Bacillota bacterium | reverse complement strand
GGCAGCCAGATCCTCATCAATAAAATCATAGATAAAGTTTGAGGGTTGTGTATTATCTTCTTCGTTTACAGAGCTGTTGATTATTTCATCAGCCATAATTTACCTCCATATATACCTAATAAATTTTGATTATCGACATAAATGCAAATTATAGATTGTTTTTAAGTTTCTCAATTCCTATTCCGATTCTCTTCAAAGTTTCTTCTTTTCCAAGAATATCAGCTATTTCAACGGCTCCTCCCGGAGTTACGGCCTTGCCGGAGATGGCAGTTCTTATGGGCCATAACACAAGGCTGTTCTTGATACCAAGAGCTTCTATATGAGCAAAGAGCTTTTCATGAATAACATCATAATTCCAGTCAGTTATGGACTCAAGTACTGGCAGTACAGAATTAAGGCTTTCCAGTGAGTTCTCAAGAGTAGTTTTACTCTTCTTGTGAACATACATCTGGATATCGTAATCAGGCAGCTCATCGATAAAGTCGATAGTATCAGGAATAGTAGTCAGAACTTCGGTTCTTAACTGCAATAGCTTGCTGAGCTTCATTGTATCGAAATTTTGATTTTTTATAGCCTTCTCATAGAAAGGCAGAGCCAGCTTGTGGAACTCTTCAACAGGCATCTTGCGGATATATTCTCCATTCATCCAGGTCAGCTTGTTTATATCAAAGATAGCAGGTGATTTGCTGATACCGCTGATATCAAACACATCCTCCAGCTCTTTGAGGGAGTAGATTTCCCTGTTATCTCCAGGACTCCAGCCAAGAAGAACCACATAGTTTACAATTGCTTCTACAAGATAGCCCATTGAAACAAGATCTTCAAAGGAGGGGTCTCCGGCCCTTTTGCTTAGCTTCTGTCCCGAAGCCTTTAAAATTAAAGGCACGTGTACGTAAGTTGGAATATTCCAGCCGTAGGCCTGATACAAAAGGTTATACTTTGGTGTGGAAGCAAGATACTCATTGCCTCGTACCACGTGTGAAATAGCCATTTGATGGTCATCTATTACATTGGCAAAATTATAGGTGGGGAGCCCGTCTGTCTTGATCAGAATCTGATCGTCAAGTTCGGCGTTATCCACCGTTATAGTACCATAAACAGCATCTTCAAAGCTTGTAGTCCCTGAGTCGGGCATTTTCTGTCTGATAACGTAGGGTTCATTGTTTGCAAGCTTCTGTTCAATCTCTTCCTTTGATAGCCTGAGACAGTGGCGGTCATATCTATGGCCCTGTCCGGCAGCATCCTGCGTATCCTTAAGTTCAGCAAGCCTTTCCTTTGAACAGAAGCAGTAGTATGCTTCGCCTAATTCTACAAGCTTTTTGGCATATTCCAGGTACATGCCCTTTCTTTCACTTTGTACATATGGACCATAAGCTCCGCCTATATCCGGACCTTCATCGTGGACAAGGCCGGCCAGCTTCAGTGTCTTGTAAATAATGTCAACAGCACCTTCAACAAAACGTTCCTGATCAGTATCCTCTATTCTTAAAATGAATTTACCATTTTCCTTTTTAGCTATCAGGTATTCATACAATGCGGTTCTTAAGTTTCCAATGTGCATGTAACCTGTAGGACTTGGTGCAAATCTTGTTCTTGTTTGCATATTGCTTCTCCCTTCCATATTATAGTAATAAAATATATTAAAATAAAAAACCTTTCGTCCATATGCAGGACGAAAGGTAATCTTCCGCGGTACCACCGTGCTTGGCAAAGCCCTCTTTAAAAACGATAAACTGACATTCGTTCTTACCTCTGTAACGGGAGTAACCCGTCAGACTTACTTCATTCTATAATATTTCAAAATCATTCAAAAGTAACTGAAAACATGTGATACATTTCGAAATAATAACCAGAATGTTTCTTCGGCCTGAAGCTCGGATACCTGTTTCCATCAGTGTTTCTGCCGGTTTCCCACCATCCCCGGCTCTCTGTAAGTCGTTTTGAAGTGCATTGACTATAAAAACTTAAAGATGTACTTATTATCGTCATTGCTAATAAATATAGTTTGTTCTATATTATATTATTTTAAAATAATATGTGTCAAGGCTTTGGTGCCATAAAAGAGCTTACTGCAACAAATCAAATATGCCTTTTAATCCCTTTTCTTCGAAGTTGATCATTTTCTTAAAGCTGCCCAATTCGTCCTTTACAATGTCATTCAAAAGACTTTGACCTAATACCTCCACCGGTGCAAGGTCGTCAGTAAACACAAGCTTATCTTCGGTAACCTCCTGAAGATTCTGCCTGACATATTCTGAAACCTCATGTAAGGGATTCTCCTCATTAAGCTTACTTATATTATTATCAAAGTTATTGAGCATATCAATATCCTTTGACGCAAAAAGCAAAACATTTGTTGTATTCTTTATGTCACAGGTAAAGACCTTGTTCATAACGCTTTTAACTGTCTGACCTAAATACTGGTTTATGGGATTATCTCCCTTCGATTTCATATTTATGTTTAATATGATTATGCCACCGGGCTTAAGATGAAAAGATACCTCGGTAAAAAATTCCCTTGTTGTCATGTGAAAGGGGATAGTTATGTCATGATAGGCATCAACCATAATAACATCATATTGTTTACAGTTATCATCAGATAAAAAGGTTCTGCCGTCGGTTTCATAGACTGTAGCTTCATCTTCGGTTACACCGAAATATTTTCTGGAAAGTTCAACTATTTGGGAATCAATCTCAACAGCATCTGTTTTTACACTTTTATAATAGAGTTTTGACTGTTTGGCATATGTCCCGGTACCGTTGCCCAGTATCAGCAGATCAAGATTTTTGTCCTGATTGAAGTCCTTTAGGAACTGAGGAGCCATAAGTGCATAATCATAGTAAAGACCTGAAAGCTTATTATCCTTTCTGTATACAGATTGGACACCGAAAGCTACATTTGTTGAAAGGTAGACAGCTTCATCGTCCTCTGAAACCTGTAAATAATTATATACCGATTCACCCTCGTAAATACAATCCTTCCAGAAGGCATAAGAATTTGACAAGGGGAGAAAAACAAGTACCAGTATTAAAATTGAACTTACAATTACCCTTACCATTTTAACCTTTTTTATTAAAAAGTAGCTTAAGCATATTAAGTTTAAAATCAATGAAAAAAGTAAAAATGACTTTTTTGTTCCGATATATGGAATTGTAACAAAAGTAGGCAAAAAGGTTCCTATTATACTGCCGATAGTATTTGCAGCGTATATCTTACCTGTAGTTTTACCTGCGTTTTCTAAATCTGTTACTCCCAGTTTGACTAAGTAAGGCGAAACCATCCCGAGCCCGATTAAAGGAGCTGAGAAAAGGACCAGACAGGATATGGCAGTGCCTGTTACCAGTAAATCATTTGAAATAAACAAGGCTAATAGCCCGGTTATAGCCAATACCACGTAGTTGCCGATAAAAGGAATTACAGCTATCCAAAGTGCCGCACCCCATATAATCAGGTAAAGTTTGTTAAGACTATTATTTTTATCTGCCGATCTCCCTCCAAAAATATTACCAATGCTTAATGAAATCATAATCAAGCCGATAATGACCGTCCAAATGATCTGAGAGGTTCCAAAGGTTGGGGCTAATAGTCTTGAAATACTCAATTCAACTCCCATTACCGACATACCACAGAAAAACGAGGTGGCGTACAAAAGAAGCTTTTTTTCCATAAGTCCTTTTTCCTGTCCTTTCATAATGTAATTTCAACTGCGGCAGCAGCCGATTCGTTGGTACTTACTGTAATTAATCCTTATTACATAGTATATAGTTTATCTCATTATGGCTTATTTGTGAAATGGTTATTTACTGTGCAGGCTAATTTAACTGTTTTTTTATTCAATTTATATTCATAGATAAAAGACACAAATCAACAAAATTAAACAATTTAACCTTGTATACAATGAACAATTTGTATATAATAAAAGTGGTGCAAGTACTTGATTCCAGGTATTATGACCAAGTATTAAAATAAAAATATATATTTATGGGATACTTTTATTATAATGTTTTATTAAAGAAAGGGGACTATCTGTATGAATTTTTTAGAGCAGATTATTAGCAGGGCAAAAAGTGATATTAAGACAATCGTTTTACCTGAAAGTACTGATATCAGAACAATAAAGGCTGCGGCAATGATTCAGGAACAGGGTATAGCAAATGTTATTCTTGTTGGTAACAAGGATGAAATAAAGAAACTGGCTGGAGACCTTGACATATCCAAGGCGCAAATTGTTGATCCGGCTAATTTTGATAGATTTGAAGAGTATGTAAATACTTTATATGAACTTAGAAAAGCAAAAGGTATGACCCTGGAACAGGCAAGAAAATTATTAAGTGAAAATGTCTTGTATTTCGGTATAATGATGGTAAAAATGGGTGCAGCTGACGGAATGGTTGCCGGGGCTATAAACTCAACAGGAAATACATTAAGACCGGCACTTCAGATATTAAAGACTGCTCCGGGAGCTAAACTGGTATCTGCCTTCTTTATAATGGTAGTTCCAGACTGTGAGT
>JAEYNI010000112.1 GCA_023412635.1 Bacillota bacterium | reverse complement strand
AAATCCAGGGAATCGGAGCGGGTTTTGTTCCAGATACACTAAACACTAAGATTTATGATGAGATTATAGCTGTAGAAAATGATGATGCATTTGCTTCAGGCAGAGAAATATCAAAAGTTGAGGGGCTCTTGATCGGTATTTCCTCTGGTGCAGCACTCTGGGCGGCGACCGAGGTAGCAAAGCGTCCTGAAAATGCTGGTAAGACTATCGTGGTATTACTCCCCGATACAGGTGAAAGATACCTTTCTACTCCTTTATTCTCTGAGTAGCAGTTAGCTATCAACGTGAGTTAGTACCTCATTTGTAATTTACTTTTAACTTTTCTCCAAAATAAAATATAAAAACAGGCAGAGGCACGCATTATATCTTGCTCCTGCCTGTTTTTATTGCTAAAATATAACAAAAGCTTCTAGCCATAGCAAATTCTATCATAAAGGAGTTCACGTTTTGAATATATTGATAACTGCCGGCGGCACCACTGAAAAAATAGACAATGTTAGGACTATAACCAACAATTCCACAGGTAAGCTTGGTGCCACAATAGCTGATACTTTGGCCAGCCGGGCCGGTTTCCCGGTTGCTAAAATATATTATGTCTGCGGTCAGAATTCAGCAACCCCCAGATCGAATAAAGCTCATATAACCAGGGTTAGCAGTGTAAATGACCTTATCCAAGTGCTAAAAAATATAATGACAACTGAAAAAATTGACGCTGTAATACATTCAATGGCCGTAAGCGACTATACTGTTGATTTCCTGACTACCAAAAGTATGCTTGCTTCATCAATATCAAGTATTGTGTACCAACAGCAGCAAAACAGGAATACAGATCCGAAGGTTCTATCTGATCAAATTCTCGAAGACGCCTTTTCCAATATTGATACATTGATTTCCGATAGTAAGGTTAGCTCCAATATAGATGATATGGTAATAGTTATGAAAAAGACCCCAAAGGTAATTGGTCTGATAAAGCAACTTCAGCCCACAACGCTTCTGGTGGGGTTTAAGCTGCTAAGTAATGTTTCTCATGAAGCTCTTATCGATACCGCATATAATCTCTTAATAAAAAACAAATGTGATCTGGTGCTGGCAAACGATCTTGCAGAAATAACAGGAGACAACCATATAGGTTATCTGGTAGCAGCAGATAAATCCTATGAAACCTTCGAAACAAAAGCCGGAATTGCAGGAGGTATTGTTACACGATTGAATACGCTTCTTACCAAAACAGTTTCAGAAGAAAGGAATCGACAATGAAAAATATTATTTTAGGTGTTACAGGCAGTATTGCTGCATATAAAGCAGCTGACCTTGCGAATATTCTTACAAAGAAAGGCTATAATGTTGAGGTCATAATGACCCGGAGTGCTAAAGAATTCATAACTCCTCTCACCTTTCAATCATTAACTAAAAACAAGGTATATTATGATATGTTTGAGGAAATAACTCCAAAAGAGATTAAACACATATCCCTTGCCCAAAAAGCAGACCTGTGTCTGATTGCTCCGGCATCCGCAAATATTATCGGCAAGCTGGCTAACGGTATTGCTGATGATATGCTTTCAACAGTTGTAATGGCTATGAATAATGTACCTGTATATATATGTCCTGCAATGAACACGAATATGTATATAAATCCTATCGTACAAAAGAATATTAGATGTCTCTCTGAATTCGGATATAATTTTATAGAACCTAAAGAAGATATGCTTGCCTGCGGAGTTGTTGGTAAAGGTGCAATGGCTGACGTCATTAAAATTGTTGCAGCAGTGGAAGCTCACCAATGGAGGCTGTGATGGAAAGAATAAATATTTCTCAAATACAGGGCATACGTATTGGACATGCCCAGAACCTTGAAGCCGCAACAGGCTGTACCGTTATATTATGCCCCGAGGGTGCTGTCTGCGGCGTCGATGTCCGCGGTGGTTCGCCCGGCACAAGGGATACCGATGCACTAAACCCAATTAACAATAGAAAATGTGTTCACGGAATACTGCTTGCGGGCGGAAGCTCCTTTGGGCTTGACGCCGCAGGAGGAGTTATGGAGTTCCTCGAAGAGAAAGGAATGGGCAGAGATGTAGGTAGGACCATCGTACCGAATGTGTGCGCTGCCATTCTTTTCGACCTGAAATGTGGTGACTACAAGGTGCGTCCCGACAAGGAAATGGGTTACGCTGCCTGTATAAACGCCTTTGAGCAGCAGCGATTCATAAGCGGCAGCGTCGGAGCGGGTACCGGTGCACTGATAGGTAAAGTCAAAGGGAGTAAATATGCAATGAAGGGCGGAGTCGGCAGTGCTGCATTTAAATCAGGAGAACTAATGGCAGGTGCCGTTGTAGCAGTAAACTGTGTGGGTGATGTTTATGATTCCACAGTTGGTAAAATAATTGCAGGAGTTCTATCGGAGGATAAGAGAAGCCTTGGTTCCTCAGAAGATTTGATTCTGATGGCATATAACAACCATAGGGATCTCTTCAGCGAAAATACAGTTATAGGCTGTGTTATCACAAATGCCAATCTCTCAAAGCCTCAGGCGGTCAAGCTGGCCGCTATAGGCCAGAATGGAATAGCACGAACTGTAAGACCAGCACACTCAATATTTGATGGGGATACAATATTTACTCTGTGTACCGGTGAGGTGGATGCAACCTTTGATTCAGCGGCCATTCTTGCAGCCCGCGCTGTAGAGGCTGCCATAATTGATGCCGTAGTCAATGCGGAATCCCTTCACGGATTCGTTTCCTACAAGCAGCTAGTTACTCATCAGTTAAGATAGAGCTTTCAACTGGACAATCCTTTCCTTCCGCATTTTATTAACGTAAAAAGCTTCGTTATATTATTTGCAAGTATGGTTCAGTCGTTATATTTCGTGGTATAATGATAATTACTATAGATTTAGTAGGAATTAATTTCCTACTCACTTTGACAAGTTGCAAAACCATATTGCCCAAAAATAACCTGAGAGGCTTGGACACTTATATGAAACAATTAATAAATAAACTTTATGAAACTCAGAAATTATCCAAGGACGAGTTTATCACCATTTTAGATAATATTGATGCCGAGACAAGCGAATACTTATTTGAAAAGGCAAGGGAAGTATCCCGGCAAAACTTCGGAACCTCTATTTATACAAGAGGTTTGATCGAGTTTACAAATTACTGTAAAAACAATTGCTATTATTGTGGTATAGGGTCCGGTAATACAAATGCTGACCGTTACAGGCTTACAACCGAAGACATCCTCTCATGCTGTAAAACAGGTTATGAACTTGGTTTCAGGACATTCGTACTTCAGGGTGGCGAAGACAATCACTACTCAGATGATGATATTTCCGATATAGTAAAAAAAATAAAAAAAGGATATCCTGATTGCGCCATAACCCTTTCCACAGGTGAAAAAAGCTATGACGCCTATAAAAAGTTTTTTGAAGCGGGAGCAGACCGCTATTTACTCAGACATGAGACAGCCAACGACGAGCATTATAAAAAGCTTCATCCCCAAAATCTCTCTTTGGCGGACAGAAAGCAATGTCTATACAATCTAAAGGAAATTGGTTTTCAGGTTGGAACTGGATTTATGGTAGGTTCCCCTTACCAAACTACAGAAAATCTTGCAGAGGATCTACTTTTTATAAAAGAATTCAACCCACACATGGTTGGTATAGGCCCATTTATTCCCCATAGCGAAACAAGGTTTGCCCAGGAGGCTCCCGGAAGTCTTGAGCTGACTTTGGTACTGATAGGAATCATCAGACTAATGCTTCCAAAGGCACTTATTCCCGCAACCACGGCACTGGGGACAATTAATTCTCAAGGTCGTGAGAAGGGTATTCTGGCAGGAGCGAATGTCGTTATGCCAAACCTGTCACCTGTGGCTGTGAGAAAGAAATATTCCTTGTATGACAACAAGATATGTACCGGGGAAGAAGCAGCAGAATGTAGATTCTGCCTATCCAATCGAATGGAGAAAATTGGTTACAGGCTGGTGGTCGACAGAGGAGATTACAAGTAAATTATTTTATAACTGGGTAAGTGTCATCGGATTTTGTTTCCGATGACACTTTTTTGGTCAATAACTTATACGCAGTTACGCTTTCTGCCTGATCCAAACCAGCATTTCTCCCGGGTTTCTATTCCCCCATACACAGTATGGCACAGCTTTTATTGTTGTAGGCTTTTCCTCTATTTTGGCAGTTCTGTATAAATTCTCATCCCAACCGCAAGTTTCGGTTCTATAAGCGTTACCTGTTATAACAACTACACCACCGGCTGTTTCTGGATCAAATTCTGCAGTTAAATTACTGTCAACAGGGATGGATATTGTTGAAAGATTTTCTCCATTATCAGTCTCTTCCAGGCAATAAACCAACGGGCCCCTCTGAAGCGCCAGTTTGCCTGCATTTGAACGCACCAGAGGATTGGACTGCATAAGCTTTATATCCATATCTAAATTCAGTTCTATACGGTCCCCTTGCTTCCAGTTCCTTTGAATTATTGCATACCCATCTTTTATCTCGGGAGTAACACTGACGCCGTTGACTGAAATACTATAGCTGTCACACCAGTCTGGTATCCTTAAGGCAATGCCGAACTCCTTCTCTATTTCCGGTCTAACCTCCAATATTACTTTTCCGTCCCACGGGTAATTTGTAGTCTGTCTTATTACAGTCTGTGTTCCTGCTATGTCGGTCTTTGCCTCTCCCCCTATATACAGGTGTGTATATAGGGTATTTTCATCTGTTGTATAAATATATTGTCCCAGGGAACTCAGCAATCGTGCAACATTGGGAGGACAGCAGGCACAGCCGAACCATTTTTGTCTTACAGCTTTTACATGTTTTTTAATAGGACTCTTTTCAGAAGCCTCAGGCCATACCTCCAATGGATTTACATAAAAGAAGCTTTTTCCGTCCATGGACATTCCGGCAAGAACATTATTGTATAAAGCTCTTTCCATTACGTCTGCATAGCTGCTTATAGGCTCAGCCTTCAGCATTCTGTTCGCAAAGAATATCAGTCCTATGGAAGCACAGGTTTCAGTATACATAGTATCGTTGGGCAGGTCGTAGTCAAAGGAAAAAGCTTCTCCTTCCGAAGTGGAACCGATACCTCCGGTGATATACATTCTTTTCTGCACAATATTCTTCCAGAGCCTTCTGCAGGCTTCCAGAAGCTCACCGTCCTGTGTGAGGGCTGCCAAATCAGCCATTCCTGTAAGCATATAAACCGCTCTTACCGAATGCCCTTCTGCAGTATCCTGTTCTCTCACAGGTAAATGGCTCTGATTATATTCTTTACTCATCATAGCATCACCGGGAAAATGCTTTTTATAGTCCGGTCTTGCTGTTTCCAATTCAAAGTAGTTAGGTTTTCTGCCTCTTTCGTCTATAAAGTACTTACTTAACTTGAGGTATTTTTCCTCTCCTGTAGCCTCGTAAAGCTTGACCAAGGCCAGTTCAATCTCCTGATGTCCATCATAGCCCCTGAGTTTACCCGGTTCTGTTCCAAAAACCGAAGCAATATGGTCAGCAAAGCGGCACATTACATCAAGCAATTTTCTTTTTCCGGTAGCTCTGTAATACGCTACAGCAGCCTCAATCATATGTCCTGCAGTATAAAGCTCATGGCACTCTGTGAGATTGGTCCAGCGTCTTCCGGGTTCCTTTATTGTAAAGTAAGTATTAAGATATCCATCGGCCTGTTGTGCCTTTTCAATCAGCTCAATGGCTTCATCAGCAAGCTCTTCAAGGTTTTTATCAGGATGTGTTTCAAGTCTATAAGCTACAGCCTCAAGCCATTTGGCCAAATCAGTATCCTGGAACACGAAACCATAAAACTCGCCCTGTTCCAAGCCTGCTGCAATTCTAAAATTCTTTATGGCATGACTTGGCTCGGCGTCTTCAACCCTGTCGTTAATTGCATCCCATTGATATGGGATAACAACCTCATGTACCAGCTTGATATACTTATTCCAGAAACTGTCGCTAATCATAATATTTTTCAATATCAGTGTATTACCCCGGGTTCTATTCTGCATAAGCCCCTCCTGTTTATCTTGTTTATCCTGTTCAATTATTTAAGTAATTAATATTATTGCTAATATGTATGCATGTGCATACAAGTAAATGATATTGTTATTTCAGTTTTTTTGCAACAGTTTTATAGAAAATAAGTTTGATACAGGCTGGTAAAATAAGAAACTTATTCATAACAATACTAATCATCTGAAACGGTTAGTAGTACAAATAAAAGTATAAGGAACCTGCAGTAAAAAAAGTACGAGAAACCTTTGGTTCTCGCACTTTTTTTATTCTCTCTTTAATAATGTATTATTAATCTCTCTTATAATATCTTTTTATCACTAAATAGTATTGATTTACGTCTATATTATCTGACAACTCTTGCGCCAAGACCCTTCATTACTCCCTCGACTTCCTTCAGGCTTGCCATGGAGGTATCGCCGGGAGTAGTCATGGCTAAAGCCCCATGAGCAACTCCATAATTAACTGCCTTCTGCGCATCATTAGTAGTCATTAACCCGTAAACCAGTCCGGAGGCAAAACTGTCTCCACCACCAACTCTGTCATATATTTCGAGTTCGGGGAACTCAATTGACCTATAAATATTTCCCTCAGCCCAACAAATAGCACTCCAGTCATTCACAGTAGCGGTTTTAACTCCTCTGAGCGTTGTTGCTACAACCTTCATGTTAGGATACTCTCTAACTACCTTGTCTATCATTTTCTTGTAGCCCTCGATATCCAGTTCCTTCAGGCTTGAGTCATTTCCTTCCACCTCAAAACCAAGACATGCTGTAAAATCTTCCTCATTTCCTATCATTACATCAATGTATTTTGCTATTTCCTTATTAACTTCCTGAGCTTTCTTGATTCCGCCGATATAGTTCCATAAGGATGGTCTGTAATTAAGGTCATAGGAAACAATTGTATCATATTTTTTAGCAGCCTTGACAGCTTCGATTACAACCTGGGGAGTAGTCTCTGACAGAGCTGCAAAAATTCCTCCGGTGTGGAACCATCTTGCACCCAGTTCTCCAAATATGTATTCCCAGTCCACGTCTCCTGCCTTAAGTTGCGAGGCAGCTGTATTTGCTCTGTCTGAAACACCAAGGGCGGCTCTTATCCCGAAGCCTTTTTCGGTGAAATTCAAGCCATTTCTTACAGCCCTGCCTATTCCGTCAAAGGGAATCCATTTTATAAGGGAAGTATCAACGCCGCCCTGCAAAATCAAAGCTTCTATGAGTCTTCCTATGTCATTCTCTGCAAAGGCTGTAACAACTCCGCAATTCATTCCGAAGCACTTGCGTAGTCCTCTGGATACATTGTATTCTCCTCCGCCCTCCCAGGCCTTGAACTCCCTGGTATTTCTAATTCTGCCGTCTCCGGGGTCCAGTCTGAGCATTACTTCTCCTAAAGATATGCAATCATATTTGAAACTTCCTTTTGATTTTAAATTAAGAATAGACATAAAGATCCCCCTTGAAATTTTAACAATAATTATATTGCTCTGGCTTCCCTAACCTTTTGAACAAATTGTTTACCTATTGTAACTATGGACTCATAGTCACCTTTCTTCGCTCCGGCAGTGAGGTTTCCGCCTATACCAACTGCCACACTTCCAGCCTTGATCCATTCTCCCACATTTTCAAGATTTACCCCTCCAGTAGGCATAAGCTTGATATACGGAAGTGGCCCTTTGAAGGCTTTGATAATAGCAGGTCCGAACAGTTCTCCCGGAAATACCTTTATAATGTCTGCACCTGCCTCCAGTCCTTCAACCGCCTCCTTAACTGTCATAGCACCCGGCATGCAGGCAACCTGATATCTGTTGCACAACTTAACAACCTCAGTATTCAGACATGGACTTACAACAAACTGTGCACCTGCAAGTATTGCAGCTCTTGCAGTTTCAGGGTCGAGAATGGTTCCGGCTCCTATCAGGATTTTTCCATCCTTGTTTGATTGGGCGAGTTGTTTAATTACGTCCACTGCCCCATTAACGGTAAAAGTAATTTCAATAGCACATATCCCGGCCTCAACACAGGAGTCGGCTATTTTCATGGCCTGCTCGGCACTTTCCGCTCTTACAACCGCAACAACACCGCAATCACATATCTTTTGCAAGACATCATTTTTATTCATATATTTAGTCTCCTTTTTCGGTAATAACCCATAGGTTCAATTTTAAATACTTCGATTAAAAAACTTCAATAAAAGTTATTGTTAAAACATTCCTTATATATTAATATACTAGTATACAAGTTTTATGTCAATAATCGAAATAATTAATGAAACCACTATTCATGAAGCTGTTTTAGCATCTTGTTAGCTCATATTTATGTAATAATCTGAGTACATATGTTAAAATATAAATTGCTTGAAAATAATAAAGATTCAGGGAGTTTTTATGAGCCGTTTTGAGAGAAATGTCCTTCCCCTAAAGGAAGTTATTTATTTGGAAGTTAAAAATAAAATACTAAATCTTGAATATAAACCCGGACAAATGATAAGTGAGACCGAAATCGCTGAAATGTTAAAAGTCAGCAGAACACCTGTTAGAGAAGTTTTTATAAGACTCTCCTATGAAAAACTTATAGATATCTATCCACAAAAAGGGACTTTTGTATCTCTGATAGACCTGCCCTTTGTTGGAGAAAGTGTTTACATGCGGAATTTGGTTGAAAGTCAGATTGTACGCGAAATAATTGAAGCGGGAATCGAACTTCCACAGGAGATAAAGAAAAACCTCCGTCAGCAGAAAGAGTTAGTCGATGAGTCCGGTACTGTTGAGGAGTTTCTCGAGCTTGATAATGAGTACCACAGGCTGATTTTTAAAGCCGCCGGACATGAAACCATATGGGATATAATCAGTACGACCAGAATCCATTACAACAGATACAGGGTTTTAACCATGTATGAGCCTGAGATGCTCCGGAAGGTGTACAATGAGCATTGTGAAATTGTCGAGCTTATTGAAAGCCGAAAATCCGACTGTTTTTCTATTTTAAAACAGCATCATTATTCCGGTCTCGATCATCCGAAGGTTCTAAAGGAAAAATATCCCGACTTTTTTTTGTAGAACCATGATTTGATAGTTTTTCAGAAGCTACCTTTTCAGACCTTCCTATATTGGTAATGATACGGGTTACCTCGAATCTTTCAAGCCAGCCTTTTTTGAACTTCAGAGATATATAACCCAGTATACTTGTGCCCAGTGCCCCCAGAGCGTCAACTATAAGGTCCTTCATAGTATCCTGCAATGCATTTCTTCCCACTCTGGGACTTCCATCCTGATAGGCAAATTTCTGCATGTTCAACCCCAGAAGGCCGTCGAAGGAAAATTCATATACCTCCCAAAGTGCTCCTATCACAAGTGCAAAGGAGAAAGCAAAAATCGCAACGAACAGGGGACTTAAATTGATCTGTACCTTATCGGAATCGTTTAAAAGTCTCACTACAGAAAAACCAAGAGCTCCTATCATTGCACCACTGAAGGTATGTAAAACCGTATCCCAATGGGGTATGTGATAGTAGAAGCTTCTTACCTCTCCCAGGTATATTGCCGAATACAAAAAGATTAAAAATACTATATGCATAAAGCTTGGAACGTTAATTTTAAGCCTTCTCTCCAGCATGGAAGGAAGGAACATAATAACAATACCCAGTATACACTGAATAAGCATAAGGACGTAATCACTTTTAAGCTTTTGAAATTCATTATGCTGATTTGCTCCTGACGGCGACAAAATAACATTTATAAGTGAAAAAATAGTTGACGCCACCAGAGTAGCAAACACAAACCAAAAAGTTATGTTTTCCCAGTTAGTCTTTTTAAGCCTCATTTTTATCTTCATAATTTACACATCCTTAATTACAAAATGTTGATGTAAATGAAACAAATAGATAACTTCTACAAATGATATAAAGTTTATTATATTGAACAATTCGACAAAAATCAAATGCTGCAAAGTGGATAAAATAAAAAACGGATATTTAACCGTTTTTTATTTTATGAAATGGTTGCATTTGTAGTTTTCAATTTACTTATATGTATTAAAAGTATATTCTTATATGACTTATTAGAATACTATTTATAAGATTTTTTAAGAATATCAACAACATCATTGTCAGTCAACTGTGCAGGATCACAATTGAACAAACCTCCCATGGTATGTCTTGCATTCTGCCCAATGGCTTCAAGTTCATCTTCCTTGATTCCATAGTCGGACATTTTAAGACCATACACTCCACAGTCCTTTTGAAGCTGTACCAAGGCACTTACAAAATCCATGGGTTCCTTTGCGTCTTTCTTTCCTAGTGCAACTGCCATATCTATCAGCCGTTGATCGCAGGAACCGGATTTTGCAAAGAATGTATAATAGGCTTCACTGACCATAATCAATCCAGCACCATGTGGCAATTCAGGATGGAACGCACTGAGAGCATGTTCCAGCGAGTGCTCTGAGGTACAGCCGGAAGTTGATTCAACCAGGCCTGAAACAGTATTGGCAAGTGCTACTTTTTCGCGAGCCTCTTCATTTGAGCCATCCTTCACAGCTGTCGCTAGATACCTACCAATGAGTTCAATACTCTTTAGTGAGTACATTTCACTCATTTCGTTTGCAAAAATACTAATATACCCTTCGGTGCTGTGGAACAAAGCATCAAAGCCTTGGTAGGCAGTTAAATAAGGTGGTACAGTCATCATTAAGTCCGGATCAATAATCGATAAAACCGGGAAGGTCTTATCATAACCAAAACCGATTTTTTCATTACTCTTATCGTTGGTTATAACAGTCCATGGATCAGCCTCTGTACCAGTTCCGGCTGTTGTTGTTATTGCTACTATCGGCAAAGGGTCGCTTTGTACAGGTTTAGCCTTACCAGAACCTCCCCATATATAATCCCAATAGTCGCCCGGATTTGTCGCCATAACGGCAATAGATTTTGCAGAGTCTATACTGCTGCCACCGCCCAGACCAATTACAAAATCGCAACCGTTATCCCGAGCCACTTTAGCGCCTTCCATTACATGCGCTTTTATCGGGTTGGGCAATATCTTATCAAATATCACATATTCTATGTTAGCTTTTTTCAGCTGGTCTTCCAGTCTCGCAAGATAGCCGTGCTTTTTCATAGATGTTCCTGCAGATGTGACAATCAATGCCTTCTTACCGGGTAGAGCCTGCTTGTGTAATTCTTCAAGCTGCCCCCTTCCAAAAAGCATTCTTGTTGGAATATAGTAATTAAAACCCATTATACTTACCCTCCTTTAATTAATCATTTTATTACTCTATTTAAATTCATTATATAAAAATACATTAGAAATGTCCTCTCATTTTTTGCTTAAAACCATTCAAAATAATATAAATATGACCTTACCGAGATTTGATGGACACACCGAATGGCTGGTATAATAAAACCAGTTATTTACTTAATAGGATTCAGAACAAGGGCTTAGCCCGCAAAACGTAAAAGGAGCTGCGCACTTTTACTTAGTGCGACAGCTCCTTTCTCTGTACTTACTTTGCATATATTTTTAGGAGACTATTACCGGCGGAAATTAATACAAAGGTCAATAATGAAAGCACGCTTCTACTTCCCGTAATATGCTCTTAAATACATTTCCTTCAACTCACCCATTAACGGATATCTTGGGTTAGCACCTGTGCACTGGTCATCAAAAGCCTGTTCCACCATTTCGTCAAGGTTGGCAAGGAATTTAGCTTCATCAACACCAGCCGCCTTAATTGTAGCAGGTACTCCTACCTTTGCTTTCAATTCATCTATCTTGACAATCAGCTTGTTAAACTTTTCCTCATCAGTAGCCCCGTTTATACCTATGAAGGAAGCTATTTCAGCATACCTCTTTAATATCTCCGGATACTTGTACTGGGAGAAGGCACCCATTTTAACAGGAGCTTCAGCAATATTGTACTTCATAACCTCTGTTATCAAAAGTGCATTTGCAATACCGTGGGGCAGGTGATGGAAAGCACCCAGCTTATGAGCCATTGAGTGACATATTCCCAGGAAAGCATTTGCAAATGCCATACCCGCCATAGTTGAAGCATCAGCCATCTTTTCTCTTGCAACAGGGTCTTTTGCCCCATTTTCATAAGCAGAAGGCAGGTATGCAAATATATTCTTAACAGCCTGCAAAGCCAAGCCATTTGTATAGTCTGTTGCCAGCATGGAGGCATATGCCTCAACCGCATGAGTCAGTGCATCAATACCAGAAGCGGCTGTCAGGCCCTTTGGCATATTCATCATCAGATCAACATCAACAACAGCCATCTTAGGCATTAATTCATAGTCGGCAAGAGGATACTTCACCCCGGTATGTTCATCCGTTATAACAGCGAAGGGAGTAACTTCTGAACCTGTACCTGCCGAAGTAGGAATTGCTACAAAGTATGCCTTATCGCCCAATTTAGGGAAGTTATATACTCTCTTTCTGATATCCATAAATCTCATGG
>JAEYNI010000030.1 GCA_023412635.1 Bacillota bacterium | reverse complement strand
TTTTAACTTCTTTTCCGTCAACAACTGTTCCAGGTCCAACAGCAACAACTTCAGCAACCTGTGGCTTCTCCTTCGCGCTGCCTGGCAATACTATCCCGCTCTTGGTAGTTTCTTCGCTTTCAAGCATTTTAATAACTACTCTATCACCTAATGGTTTTATCTTCATTGTTTTACCTCCTCGAAATTTTTGTAACTTTTGTTAGCACTCACTACTATCGAGTGCTAATCATATTTATTATATTATATATTGGATAAAATATAATCAAATATCTTTTTTGAATAAAATTAGCTATTTTTTGCCACATAACCCATTCTTGCTATTGAAACCTAAAGTTTTCTTCCAATTACTTCGATTTTCTCAAAATCTTTTGGTTTTAAAATGGTATATTTATAACTTTAATAGCATTATTAAATTCTTTAGTGGTGACATTATACTTTTTTACAATTTCCTCTTTTTCAATTTCTATACTATATTGTTTGCAATATAAATATTCCAGCGCAGCAGAATACTTGCTGTAATTTACATTCTTGACCGGGATAGGCTCACTTTGGCCTTCAAGAACTTTAATAAATAATTCTATTATTTCCTTCTTATAGAACTCACTATACATTATTTCCCTATTACGGACTGTATCTTCTATTATAGGAGCATACTTTCTCGGAAGTTTTGATTTATTTTCAGATTTTCTTTCAATTATCCTCCGGTACCTTGACGGATGAAACCTGAGGTTATCAGCTTCATTATGTATCGAAAAGATCTCGATATATTGTTCCACCGCCGAGTCTTTAATTGCTTGGCTGTTGCTTTTTTCAGTAATGAATGCAAGCCAGGTCATAAACCTCGAATCACCTTGAGCACATGAGGACAAAATTCCCTTAAGTTCTTCAGCTTCATTATGTTTATCAGTAATCACATTCCCGAGTATTAATATGGAATATAGAATTTGATCACCGTATCCCAATACATACTTTTCAATCAACTGTACCAATTCCGCTATTTTATGAAAATTTATAAGGGTTGTTGCAATGCAAAGCAGTTCTTCCCTGTTTTCGATAGGCCGATAGGGAAGTAATTCCAAGGCACGCTTTAAAGCAGCTCTCTTTTTTGAATGACTTAACAAATAAATATACAGGCAATTTCCCCAAATATCACCACTGTCAATAATATTTACTGTATTACTTATGTATTCTGCCCGAATAAACTGCTTTTCTTCCATCAAAAGCATAGTAAGCTGATTTCTGGCCTCAATATTCATTGGATTACCAATAATTGATTTATATAAGTAACGTATTGCTTTCTCATTGTTATTTTGAAGAGAATATTTTTCAGCCTTTTTTAAGTTATCTTTAGAGAGTTTAAGAAATTTATTATCGTGAGATATCTCGCTGTAAAGCTTCAAATAAAAGGACATCTCTGATATCTCATAACTGAATTCTCCATCTGGATCAAAGTATAGGTATTTATCAAAATATTCTGCTGCCTTTTCGTTGTTTCCCTCTTCAAAGCTATTGCAACCAAGGCCGAAAAAGCAGTCAAACATTGTCGGATCAAAATTAATCAGTATATCGTTGAACATCCTGTTTGCTTCTTTTGGCCGCTGCAACTCACACAAAAAGCAAGCCATATTGAACTTGTACTCACTATTGTCTGGTTCCAACTCCAGAGCCTTAATCAAGTTCCTATATGCCTCGCTTAGATTCTTTTTGTTTGCAAATCTCAAACCCTTAGAAAAATAGAATTCCGGATTATTTCTATATTCATTTAATTTAAGAACATTATTTTTCACTTATCTACGTCCCTTTAATTCGCCATATATGTCTTCGAGAGTGACTCCCCTCTCAACCATCAGAACCATAAGATGATACATAAGGTCTGATATCTCGTATCTTATTTCTTCTTTTGATTTGTTCTTGGCAGCAATAATAACCTCTGCCGTTTCTTCTCCAACCTTCTTTAATATTTTGTCTAGACCCTTTGTAAATAAATAATTGGTGTAGGAGCCTTCTTTAGGATGAATTGTTCTGTCTACAATAACATTATATACCTCTTGAAGTATCTGGGCAGACAGTTCCTCGTTGTTGGCCTTTGTTTCAGCTTCAGACCAGGAACCGTTTGTCAGAGTTCTATAAAAACAGCTCTTGTTACCTGTATGGCAGGCAGCATCTATCTGTTCAGCTTCAATAAGGATTGTATCGCCGTCACAGTCCAGTTTTATAGCTTTAACAAGCTGAAAATGTCCGGAGGTTTCTCCCTTCAACCATAGCTTGTTGCGACTGCGGCTGAAATATGTAACCTTGCCGGTCTCTATTGTCTTATCAAAGGCTTCTTCGTTCATGTAAGCAACCATCAGTACTTCCTTGGTCTTATAGTCCTGTGTAACTACAGGAACAAGTCCTTTATCATCAAATTTGATTGAATCCTTTAAATTTCCCATGATAACGCCTCCATACATGTTTATTCACATTATTTGTACAATGTGCAATTTTTCCTCTGCCTTAAAGACAGGGTGTACGCTGTCGTGAATATATAATTGAATTTCATTTACTAATTATAGTCTAGTTTCTACGCCATTACTACTTAAATATCTTTTTAAATCACGAATTTCCATTTCTCTGAAGTGAAAAAGTGAAGCAGCCAGTACCGCATCAGCCTTTCCTTCAATCAATGCCTCCTTGAAATGTTCCAGCTTTCCGGCGCCACCTGAAGCTATGACCGGAATTTTGACATTTTCAGAAATGGTTCTGGTTAGCTCTAAATCATAGCCGTCCTTAGTACCGTCTTTGTCCATACTTGTCAAAAGAATTTCTCCTGCTCCAAGCTTTTCGGCTTCTATAGCCCATTGGACGGCATCTTTTCCAGTATTAACCCTGCCGCCGTTAAGATAGGTGTCCCAACCGGAACCGTCGGGACGAACCTTGGCATCTATGGCAAGCACCACACACTGGCTGCCGAACTTCCACGCAGCTTCCGATATCAGCTCCGGCCTTTTGAGTGCTCCTGAATTAACTCCAACCTTGTCTGCTCCTGCCTTAAGTATTTGCCTGAAATCTTCAACTGTTCTGATGCCTCCGCCGACAGTGAAAGGAATAAACACCTGCTCTGCCACTCTGCTAACTACATCTACCATAATATTTCTGGCGTCAGAGGAAGCTGTTATATCCAGGAATACAAGTTCATCCGCTCCAGCTTTGTCGTAGAAGGCTGCTGCCTCAACAGGGTCTCCTGCATCTATTATATTAACAAACTGGACACCTTTTACAACTCTTCCCGCGTGTACATCCAAGCAAGGAATAATTCTTTTTGTAAGCATATAACACCCCGATCTACGCACTCAGCGCGTACACGAATAGTTTTGTAAGACACGTAGTAAACAAACAGCTATGATTACGAAATATTAAGCGGTTAATGCAGCCTTCAACTCAAGATTTCCAGTATATAACGCCTTGCCAACAATAACTCCGCTGACACCGGTGGTCTTCAGGTCTTTAATATCCTTTAGGCAGCTGACACCACCGGAAGCTATTACATCAATCCCGACAGCTTTTGCCATCTCACTCATGGCTGCAAGATTGGGGCCCTTTAGCATGCCATCTCTTGAAATATCAGTATATATAACTGTTTTGGCTCCAAGTTCCTCTACTTTTTTGGCAAAGGCTATTGCAGTAAGGTCACTGGTCTGTTCCCAACCGTGTATGGCAACCATTCCGTCCTTTGCATCTATTCCTATAACTATCTTTTCCTTATATTCCTTTAATGCCGACTTAAGCATTTCCTGATTATTTACCGCTGAGGTTCCCAGTATTACTCTGCTCAGTCCCCCTGAAACAAGATTTTCTATAGTTTCAAGACTTCTGATGCCTCCGCCCACCTGTACAGGAATTTTAAGTGTTTTGGCAATCTGCTTTATAATTTCATGATTCTCGGTATTGCCAGATCGGGCCGCATCAAGGTCAACAACATGCAGATACTGAGCTCCCTGGCCTTCCCATTTAAGAGCCATCTCCACAGGACTGTCTCCGAATACTGTTACATCACTGTAACTTCCCTGCTGAAGCCTTACACATTTTCCGTTTATTATATCAATTGCAGGATATATTATCATGTATGTCCCTGCCCCCATTTCGTACAAAATATTGGTAAATGAATTATTTACAGTGTAGCAAAATTGCCAAGTATTTTAAGACCAACATCGCCGCTTTTTTCAGGGTGAAATTGTGTCCCCATGATGTTTTCTCTGGCTACTGCTGCATCGTAAGTTATACCGTAACTGCAGGTGGCTGCAACATCATTTAAGTCAACTGCAGTCAGATAATAGGAATGGACAAAATACACATAGCTGTTTTCTCTTATTCCATTAAAAATACCATCACGCTGCTTTATACTCAAGCTGTTCCACCCCATGTGAGGAACCTTCAGCCCCATGTCCAGAGGAAATTGCTTGACGCGGCCTTTAAGTAAACCGAGGCCTGGGACCATTTCTCCGCCCTCGGTACTGTAATCGAACAGCAGCTGCATTCCAAGGCAGATGCCCAGCAGGGGAGTGCCTTTTTCCGCAACCTTTTTTATTACAGATATCATATTTGTCTTTTCCAGACTGTCCATGGCATCTGCAAAAGCACCCACACCTGGAAGGACTACCTTGCCGGCAGCGAGTATTACTTCCGGATCGGAGGTAATAACAGATTCAACTCCAATAAAACTAAATGCTTTATTTACACTGGCAAGGTTTCCGACACCGTAATCTATTATAGCAATCATATTAACCTCCATGAGCCGTAATAGCGGCCACAAAATGTAATGAAAATCTACTCCAATATCCGCAAGGTGGCGAGTAAAGGAGGTTAATTGGCCATGCGCGTTTTCAATGTATTTATCTCAAACTCATTACTTCAATCAAGTACTATAAATACTTTGAATATGTCGCGCGGCCATAAGTTCATAGGTTAGTTTGGAAGACGAGTGTTAGTGAAGTCTTTCAAGCTAACCTCTCTATTCCGCGCTGCAGGTTAAAGTTTAAATTTGACCAAATCCGGTAATGCCCGGGTCAAAAGTTTTAAAAATTTACAAAGTCAATTTTCAGAACTTTTTGCCAGTAATTCTCTCATAAGCCTCGATGTATTTTGCTTCAGTCTTTTTAATTACTTCTTCAGGTAAAGCAGGCGCCGGTGGCTGTTTGTCCCAGGTAAGGCTCTCAAGGTATTCTCTGAGATACTGCTTGTCAAAGCTCTTTTGAGCTCTGCCTGGCTGATATTCGTCCATAGCCCAGAATCTTGAGGAATCCGGTGTAAACATCTCATCTCCTACTACAAGCTCTCCGTCGGACATACCGAATTCAAATTTTGTATCGGCCAGTATCAATCCTTTATTTTCGGCATGTTTGCTTGCCTTCTTGTAGAGAGCTATGCTTGCGTCCTTAAGTTTGTTGGCCATTTCGCTGCCTATCTTTTCACATAATACTTCAAAGGACACATTTATGTCATGTCCTTCGGACTCTTTTGTGGATGGTGTAAAAATCGGTTCAGGCAGCTTGTCGCCCTGCTTAAGTCCGGCAGGCAGCTTGATTCCGCAAATGGAACCGGTCTGCTGATATTCTTTGAGTCCTGATCCCTCAAGGTAACCTCTTACTATACATTCAGCCGGCACCATTTCTATCTTCTTTACAAGCATTGATCTGCCTTCCAGTTCTTCCTTGAATTCAGAAAGTCCAGCAGGGTATTTGCTTACATCTGTAGTAATTACATGATTACCAATCACATCACTGGTATATTCAAACCAGAATGATGATATACTGTTGAGTACCTTTCCCTTGTTTGGTATCAATTCCGAAAAAACTACATCAAATGCGGATATTCTGTCAGTTACAACTATTAGCAGTTCATTTCCCAGATCATAAACATTTCTAACCTTGCCCTTAATAAATAAAGGCAGCTTGATAAAATCAGTGTTGTTAATTAGCATAGTATCCTCCAACTCCATAGCGGCTTTTGCCCTATTAGCTTTAATTATTTAAAATTTATATAGAAATGATTAAATAATTTCACTAATTCCTCTACAAAAGAATCAAGTATTACTTAATAATTCATAGAAAACATTATTACAAAGTTCCTTTTGTCGACATAACTCCAACTATTCTGGTATCAATTTTCGTAGCTTCATCAAGAGCTCTGCCAAAGGCTTTAAACATGGCTTCAATAATATGGTGGCAGTTGCTGCCGTGTAAAAGCTTGATGTGAAGGGTAATTCCGGCATTGAAGGCAACAGCTCTGAAGAATTCCTCCACCAGTTGGGTATCCATCTGTCCTACCATCTGTTGAGTCATGACGGCATCAAATACAAGAAAAGGTCTGTCACTTAAATCAAGAGAGACCTGAACCAAAGATTCGTCCATAGGAACAAAAGCCGTACCATATCGTTTTATGGACTTCTTTTCTCCCAGAGCCTGTCGTATCGCGAGCCCCAGGGCTATTCCGGTATCTTCCACGGTATGATGGGCATCAACATGCAAATCTCCGTTTACTTCAAATGAAGCATCCATTAGTCCGTGCTTTGTAAACAGCACAAGCATATGGTCAAAAAACCCTATTCCTGTATTGGCCGTGCAGTCTCCCTTACCATCAATGTTGATCTGAAGCTTGATCTGGGTTTCTTTTGTATTTCTGTTAACAAAACCTTCTCTCAAAAGGTATCCCCCCGTTCATCATTATCACCTGCTCAGAATAGTTGTATAATTCCGAACTATTTTTGATTTTTTTAATAAAATGTTCGAATTAATTATAACAGATACTAGCAAGTTCATCAAGCAGTATGGTATTTTGTTGGGGAGTACCCACACTTATCCTCATACAGTTCTCCAATAGTGGTGAGGAACCGAAAATTCTCAGAAAAATTCCTTTTTCACATAATTTTTTATAAACTTCCCTGCAATCTTTAACTCTTACCAATATAAAGTTTGAGTAGGATTGGTAAACTTCTATGCCCTGCAGTTTTGCCAGTTCTTCGGAAAGACGTTTTCTCTCTTCCACAAGGCAGGAGATGTTTTTGCGAATCTCTTCTTTCTCCTCTAACACCAATTGAGCTGCATATTGAGACAGCGAACTAATGTTATAGGGAGCCCGAGCTAAATTAACCGCCCTTGTCAGGCTTGTACCGGCTATGGAATAGCCGCATCTTATCCCGGCCAGTCCATAGGCCTTTGAGAAGGTTCTCAAAACAATAAGATTCTCATATTCTTTTACATATGGTATTACAGTCGAATCGCAAAATTCAGCATATGCTTCATCAACAATAACTACTGAGCTTTTACAATAGCTTACCACCTCAAGAATATCTTCCTTTGGCATCAGATTCCCTGTGGGGTTGTTCGGATTGCAAATGTATATAAGCTTCGGCTTTTCTCTGTCATAGGCTTCAAATATAGTCTGCTTTGAATATTCAAACCTGTTTTCCGGTTCAAGAATGTACTTTACCGGAGTTCCTCCTGCAATAATACAGGAATCAGCGTACATTCCGAAAGAAGGAGCAGGGTATAATACTTTGTCACCGGGGCCTACAAATACATTTGCCAGTATCTGAATCAACTGGTCCGAACCTGTACCTACAATTATATTTCTGTAATCCACATCCCAATGTTCCGAAAGAGCTTTCCTGAGCTTTATCGAATCGGTATCGGGATAAAGATTCAGTTCCGGGTTGTTTAAAATGAATTCGGCCAGTTTTTGTCTGGCCTTAAATGGCATGTTGAAAGGGCTTTCGTTTGCATCCAGCTTTATTTTGTACGGCTGCTGATTTGCATCATATGGTATAAAGGACCGTATTTCAGGTCTTATTAATTCTTCAATCATAATATCTCCCATCTACGCATATAATGCGTGTACGTTACTGACTACTTACTACTACCTATTGTCTTCTGACCCCTGACTTCTTGTCTCATGACTTCTGACTTCTTGTCTCCTGACTTCTGTCTCCTTAACTCCCGAATCTCACCTTGATAGCATTTGCATGGGCATCCAGCAGCTCTGCCTCGGCAAATCTGATTATGTCCCCGCTGGTTTTTTCAAGGGCTGACCTGTTGTAGTAAATAAGGCTGGATTTCTTTATAAACTGATCCACGTTAACCGGTGAAGAAAATCTTGCAGTGCCGCTGGTAGGCAAAACATGACTGGGCCCTGCCATATAATCTCCAAGGGGCTCAGGAGAATAGTTGCCCACAAATATTGCTCCGGCGTTTTTTATCCGCCCCAGCAGGCTCATGGGCTCTTCCACACATATTTCCAGATGCTCAGGAGCTATTTTATTTGATAATTCTATGGCCTTGTCAATACTATCAACCAGTATGGCATATCCAAAATCCTTAAGTGATTTCTCAGTTATTGAGCCCCTGCTTAAGGATGCAAACTGCTTTTCTAATTGTACTACTACTTGTTCTATAAGCTTCGGTTCATTTGTTATAAGTACTGATGAAGCCAACTTGTCGTGTTCAGCCTGCGAAAGCAGATCAGCCGCCACATACTCCGGCTTCGCCGTTGAATCTGCTATGACAAGAATTTCACTGGGGCCTGCAAACATATCTATATCACAATCCCCGAATATAAGCCGCTTAGCGGTTGAGACATATACATTTCCTGGTCCGCATATTTTATCCACTGCCGGAACTGATTCGGTGCCATATGCCATTGCAGCAATAGCCTGAGCTCCGCCCACTCTAAAAACCATATCTATTCCGGCTTCCCTTGCTGCAACGAGCATGGCGGGATTTATACTGCCATCCTTTGACGGCGGTGTACACATAATCATGGTTTTTACACCGGCAACTTTAGCCGGGACAGCGGTCATAAGCACTGATGATATTAATGGAGCTGTCCCACCCGGAACGTACAAACCCACCTTATCCAGGGGTCTTACAAGCTGTCCCAGGACCGTTCCGTCTTCAGAAGGATTAATCCAGCTGTTTTGAAGCTGTTTTTCATGAAAGCTCTGAATATTCTGCTTTGCTCTTTTAATGGTTTCCAGCAGCTTTGGGTCAATTATTCTATAAGCCTCAGCTATTTCTTCAGCAGATACGGTAATTTCCTTTATTTCAGCCTGATCAAATTTCCTGCTGTATTCTCTGAGGGCATCGTCTCCATTCAAGCTAACATTTTCGAGAATATCAGCAACAATTTTTATTATGCTTGACCCATCCTGCGATTTAGTTCTCTGTGTAAGCTTTTTATATAAATCATTGGCTTTCAGGCCATTTTCATCCCTGGTCAGATCTAAAATGTTTATCATCTTTACCTCCGTCAACGTATTAAGCGAAATTATGTGATATATAAACTACAAAAACCACATTTTAAATTAGCGTTTTAATAGCAGCTGCTCACGTACTCCGTCAATTATCCTCTGAATTCTCTCATTCTCCATCTTCATGCTTACTCTGTTTACAACCATTCTTGCACTGATATCTGAAATATTATCCAGTACTACAAGCCCATTCTCCTTTAAAGTTCTTCCGCTTTCCACAAGGTCAACGATTACTTCTGACAAGCCCACAAGAGGAGCAAGTTCAACTGACCCGTTCAGCTTTATTATTTCAACACTTTCTCGTCTGGTCTTTTCAAAATAATTCCTTGCAATGTTCGGATACTTAGTCCCGACTCTTTTTATTGTTAGTTCATCTATTCTCCCTTGAAGCTCAGCCGGTCCGGCCAATGCCATTTTGCAGGCAGCAAAGCCTAGATCCAGAACCTCATAAAGATTCCTACCCTCTTCAAGAATGGTGTCCTTACCGACAATACCTATATCAGCAGCGCCGTATTCTACATATGTTGGAACATCTGCAGGCTTTGCAAGAAAGAATTTAATCTTATTTTTTTCATCTGACAATATAAGCTTTCTTGTGGACGACTTTAATTCGGAACAATCAATTCCGATAGCTTCAAACAGCTCAACTGACATTTCTGTAAGTCTTCCTTTAGAAAGTGCAATAGTTAAATACCTCATATTCCCTCCGTTTTAAATGAATGGTTGTGGTTGTCTTTAGTTAATTCCCGCTTAGTATTCTGTTAACACTGGTTTCGTTAATTGTACCGTTAATTAAATCATGTACCCTAATCGCTCCGCCGTCATCAATCAGGATTACTCCGCCTATTTGCTTGGACCGGGCGTATTCAAGCCCCTTTTCAATCCCTTCGGTTAACATCATTGTCTCAATATTCATATCCTGTTTTCTGAGAGTCTCTGCTATCTCAATGGCAATCTTTCTGTTTGTTTTTTTATAGCAGATCAAGGAATCCACACCAGGTCTGTCCTTTGATAAAAGGGTTTTACCCAGCGCCATCATAAGCATATTTATTCCTATTGAAAAACCTATAGCCGGGCATTCCTTACCGAAGGTTGAGGTAAGACTGTCATATCTGCCTCCTGAGAGTATGGGAAAGCCTACTCCGAAGGTAAAGCCTCTGAATATTATTCCTGTATCATAATCGGGTCCCTTAAGCATACCAAGGTCAATTGATATGTATTTCGTTAAACCGTAGTCTCCAAGAATATTTATTACTTCTTCAATATTTTCAAGGGCAGCAAGACTTCTCTTGTTCCTGGTTATCTTTTTTAGCTTATCTATAACGTCCAGTGATCCGAATAATCCTGGCAATTTTAATATCAGCTCTCTTAATTCTGTGGGCATATTGTACTGATTTACTATTTCTTCAACACCAACATAATCCTTCCTATCAATCAGCTTGGATATTCTGGATATATCTTTTTCGGACAGACCGGCTTCCTCAGCAAGCCCGTTAAAAAACTCAACCTGACCTATATCTATCTGAAAATTTTCAAGCCCGGCAGCCTTTAAAGTGTTTATGGCTACAGCAATAATCTCCGCATCACTTTCACAGGAGGAATCTCCCAGCAGCTCGACACCAACCTGAGTGAACTCATTCTGGCGTCCTCCTCCAACCTCGTTAAATCTGAAAACATTACCTATATAAGAATATTTTATTGGAAGCTGAACATCACGATTTTTAGTAGCTGTAATTCGGGCAACCGGAACTGTAATATCCGGCCTAAGCACCAGTATACGCCCTTTTTGATCAAAGAATTTTACCATTGCCTCCT
>JAEYNI010000371.1 GCA_023412635.1 Bacillota bacterium | reverse complement strand
ATTTCTTAGTCCTTCCATTTTCTTTTCTGAAAGTTTCTGAAGCTTCTGTATATATTGCTCGGCGGTCATAATATCCTCCTAACTATTCGTATCATAAATCCAACGATTTACCTGCTATGGTGTTTACTTTAATAATGGAGCTTTGAATATCTTAAGCATCTATTTATTAAGTTATATTAATATTTATTAAATATGGCTAAAAGACCCCGCATAATATTCTGCGAGGTACTTTTATACATAGTGTAATATACCAAATAGTATAATAAAATAAAATATCGTAAAATTATTATTTTGCAATACCTTCATGAGCCGGAACAGGGTGTTTTGCAAGCTTCATAGCCTGTGACCATGTATCTCTGAGCTCTTTTGCCATTCCCAAAACCTCTTCAAGTATATCTCTATCCTTTTTCAGGTTGGCTTCAACAAGTCTTCGGTACATGTAGTCATATAGCAGCTCAAGATTTTCTGATACCTCATAGTTCATATCCAGTGTTGACTGGAATTCTGTAATAATCGCCTGTGCCCTAACAATTGCGTTATTGGCCTTCTCGATGTTTTTTACATCAATTGCAGCTTGAGCCTGCATAATAAATTTTACAAGTCCATTATACAGCATCAAGGTAAGTTCCTCCGGAGTTGCTGTATTTATAGAATTGGATTTGTATTGGTTATAACCGTTATTTGTCAACATCAGCTAATATCCTCCCAAAAGTGAGTTTTATAGTCTATTATTTAATACTCTATTTTGTTCATTGACCTCCAAGTTGTTGGGTCAACCAGCTTTGCTGTTCATTTAATTTACTAAGCGCTGATTCCATTGCTGCAAACTTTTTGTATAAGGCATTTTCCTTTTCAATAAGTTTCTTGTTCATCTCAACGACCTGACTATCGAATTCCATAATTTCTTTATAAAGAACATTTGACTGTTCTGATCTATCACCAACAATACCCGCCTTTTCAAGTAAGGAACCCTTATTTCCGTTATTGTCTGTATTGGTACGTATAGCATCCTGTATGATGTCAGACAATTTATATGCAATACCGGATTCTTTATTTCTTTGACTTCTTAGTGAGTTACTATTAATTGCATCGTAATAGGTAATATCAGAACTTTTGGTAAATAAATTTACCACTTCTTCAGGTTTATTGGCTAATGCATCTTTCAGCTTTGCTTCATTAATAACAAGTTTTCCCTTTTCTGTGTAGTCTGATGATGTTGTTATTCCAATGGATGACAACGTTATTCCTGAACCTTCTACAGCAGCATATAGAGCCGATCTCATTTGTGCTAAGGTTCCGCTAATAATACTGTCATTCTTTAATAAGCCCGATTTAGCCTTTTCTTCCCACTTTTTAATCTGATCTTCATTCATTGCTTCCTTTTCTTCATCAGTCAATGGAAGATAATCACGGTATACTTTTTCATTAATTTTGGTATTTAGTTTATCTATAACTTCATTATATTTATCTACAAATCCTTTTATAAATTCATACGCCTTAGTTGTATCACTTGCGACTGTAACCTTAATTGGCTCTACATCAGCACTTGAGGTAAAATCATTTTTAATGTTGAAATTTAGACCCTCATATGAAAATGAATTGTTAGACCTAAAAATTTCTATCTCATTACTGCTTCCGTTAAGCCCTTTGATTTTTATGCTGGCATCTGACCCGGATAGTGTGCTAGTAACGTTTATCCCCAGCGCCCCCATCAGACCGCCTGACACATCCTTAACCGTCAATTTACTCGTGTTTCCTGTGCCGCTAGATTCAATACTAAAACTATTTGTTGTAGAATCATATTTCATTTTCGCATTAATAGTAGTATCTGCATTTACGGTATTAATGATATCGCTAAGTGATGTATCCTTAGAGCTGAATTTAAAGTACTTTCCGTTAATGGTAAACATTACGTCTTCATAATTACCATCGAGTTCCAGGGAGGAAGCTGAATCTGTAATAACATCTTTTAAGTCATATATTTTTGCTTTTAGATCAATTTTATTGGATAAGTTGTTGCTCTTCAGTCCCAAGGCAGCATTAGTGCCAGTATCAGTTTTTGACATTGAAGCGTTCTGGCTCAAAGTGTAAGTTACCATTCCATCTTTTGTGGAAAATTTCATTACACCTTCTCCTAATTCAGTGTCTGCCTTACTCTGCAAAGCTGATGCCAAACTTTCAGCGCTTGTAAATACTTGTCCCGCCGCCAATTCAATTGTTTTTGTAACTGAACTGCTTCCAGACTTTATCGTGACATCAAACTTATTATTGCTATTTGTAGTCACAAACGGTGATTTTTCAGGTTTGACACTAAATAACGTATCTGCCCCGCTGTTATAAGCTGTTCCTATGGTTAAAGTATCGGTATCTGCAACAGAAAAACCTATTTTCCCACCATCTAGCGTTGCATTTTGGGTATAGGAAACAGTTACGCGACCCTCGCCAAAAAACGAGTCAATTTCATCCTGCAAATCTGAGCTAAGATCCTCAACGGAACTACTATTAATTGCTATTTCTTTGGTAACGTTGTTTAACGTTATTACGAACCGGTTATTCCCGTTAGCACTACTTATATTTGCCACAGAGGCATCAGATATCTCCATCCCCTGGATGGGTTTACTGGCACTAGTACCAGATGCTTTTGCTGCGGTTGCAGCCTTCATACTGGTAATAATATATGTACCTGCTTTTGCATTGACCCCCCCAGTAACTGTAACATAGTCTGTAGAGTTAGTAGTGCCGTACGACGTTGAAAAGCTCGCATAGTTACTCCCAGACTTAAGATTTTTACTGGAAAGTGTATCAAAGTATTCGCTATAAAAGCTCTTAAGAGTAGAGGATATATCTCTATACGCTTCTGTTTTCCATATGTCAATTTCTCGTTTTTGGATAACTTTATTCAGTTTCGCCCTATCCGCAGTCATTATTTGTTTTACAAGAGTATCTGTATCCATACCTGATACTAAGCCTGATAATCTCAGTATACTGCTTGAGGAACCCACACCATTAACAGCCATAATTATCTACCTTCTTTCATCAACGAAAATCCCTGCCATCTCACAAATTTTTGCCACCATGTCCAATATCTTTTCATTTGGTATTTCTTTTATCAGTTCATCTGTATCTGAATTAAATACTTTAACGACTATTTCATTTGTTTCTTCATGTATTGAAAATTCAAATCTTCTATTGCCGCCCATGATTGCCTTATTAGCTTTTTGAATTGCATCAATAACAACTCTCTCGGACACAGGCATATTATCCTTCTCATATTCACTTAGTTGAGAAATGCTCCTATTGAGCGATTGTGACCGATCCTTGTTGTTTTGTAAGGCTCCTGCTTTCTCCGAATAATCGCTGATAACCGGCTTAATGTTAATAGTCTGATTAACTTGACTACTAATACTTGTACTAAGATTAGTATTAATAGAATCACTATTATTTACTCTCATGGCGACACCTCCAATAACCTTCTATAAATGTTATCGGAAAAATTGGGAGTCAAGTTTAGGGGTTTTTATGTTTAAGAGCCATAACATGCAAGACTAGACTAGTTTCCATAAGAGTATAATTAATTTATTTGGTGTAATAAATGTTTTTTAAAAACTTCTTAATACAGTACTTTATTTTACTTTTTACTTGATAATTGCTTCGCGACTTCAACATATCTCCTATTGATTTTCAAGACTTTTCAACACATTTCGAGATAACCTTTTTCAACCTCGAACCCCTGATTTTTCCACTCCATTTCTCGTCTCCTCCAGAAGACATATTTTAATATAGTAGAATAACCTATATTGTATTCGTTTTTAACACACTCTCTTTTATTGACTGATACACCTTTGTACCACATGTCCCATCAGCGTTCGCATACACTTTAGCCGCTAGCCCTTTTCTATTTTGGGCCAAAGGGTCATAACCATCCGGGAACTTCTTAACTAAGTCATACCAAGGCTCATTACTGTCATAAAAATAATAGAATGCATTAGCAGGTATCATTGACCCAGCAGGCATTTCCTTATCTAGAAATAAAACTTTCTTTCCTGTAGCCAGGAAAGCTCTTAAAAGAGATCCATCCGATGATATAAGAACATCAGCCACTTTTAATGCAGGGAGATAACTATCCGTTTCATCAATAATAATATTGTTATACATTCCACTCTCTTTCTTAATATATAAATTAGTAAGTCTATCATAATAGTCTGCTAGATATGGTGTATATTTTAGAATTGAAATTTTTGTTAAAGGATGAGGACGCCATATTAAAGCACTATCTTTGTCAATATTAGGTATATTTAATATATTCGCTATTACATTAACCTTTACAAATGGGTCAACTGAAAAAAATAGACATCCAGTATTTAATAAGTAAACAGTTTTTCCCTTTATTTTCTCTTTCCAGTCGCTTGGATATTGAGTATCCTCTGTTAGCGTTTTAAGCATTGCGTCAAACTTTGGAGAACCAAGAGCTAAAAGCTTATTTAGATCAATACCATCTCGTCTAGCAGAATCTATCAAGAAATCAGCTGCTAATACAATTTTATCCACATTACTTATTGTTGGGATATTGTAAGCCATACTACGGCCACCGGGTTTTGGAGGAATAAAAGATGATATGTGGTAAGGAACATAAACAAGCATATCTGTATACTTTTTTAAGTTTGATGTAAAATACTGCTCGAATACTCTCGTAATGGTATTATATTGATCATATATATTGTGAACAAATATTATGTCCGGCTGCTCTTCCTCTAGATTAAAGTTATCATAATGAATAATTGGTATGTTTCGAGGGAAGGATTCTCCTTCATAACTTGGTGTTGCCTCGTTCTGAGATAGTTTATAATATGGAATCGGAACAACTTTTGCTATACAATCTTCATCTTTAACTGCAGCTTCATAAATAGTTTCAAGACTATCCCACATAGCTGCCTTGTAAGGTAGAAAAAGAATTTTCAGTTTAGGTTTAATCTCACTTTGAAACTCGTTTTTTAACTCAAATAAGTTATTTCCTAACTCCTCAATTGTATTTTGGGTTACCTTTGTGCTTCCATCTAATATTAAATTAAGCTTTTCTCTTATTATTTGACATTTCGTTAACGTTTTTTGGGGTGTATGTTCTTCTAATAACAATTCTGAATAGATTACTTGAATAGCGTCAGAGCAGTCTAAGATAGCACTAGTAGAGTTACTCAACCTACATATAACCCCTAACATTTCTGACACTGTATCGATTAATTCGCAAATTCTTTTTTTTGTTTTTAAAAACATTATATGCCTCCTGGTTCTTATTAATAACATAATTTTATATCGGCAGAATATCTCTTTTATTTTGTTAATTATTATATGGTCATTCTAGACTATACCCTGTATACTATTAAATGGCATATAATACTGTTTCGCAAGTATAATTGCTATAATGTCTGATATAAAATTTATAATCCGGCACTAAATCCATTAAAAACAAAGGGATTTCTAATATGTCCTCAGGCTTATGATATATGCATATTGCTAATTTGGGGCGATATTTCGTAATAGTATCTCTTGCACCCTTTAACGCCTCTAACTCCGCACCCTCTATATCCATTTTTATAAAGGATACTCTGTTACCCTTTACAATGTTATCTAAACTTACAACATTAATAGAACAATTACCACTATCCGCTATTGATGACCCACTTGTTTCCAAGGAATTGAAACTTAATACCGTATCTTCTGACCATAATCCACAATTGTGTATTTCAATATTTTTAATATCACCTTCATCAATATTTCGTTTACAATTAGTAAAATTTATTGGATCTGGCTCAAAGGCATAAATTTTTTCATAATCTCCATCACACCACTCTCTAAACATTAACGAAGTATCACAATTAAAGCAGCCAGCATCTACAAATACCTCATTTTTCTGAGGTCTAATAATTGGGGCTTCAAAGTATTGTATCTTTGATAATTCTAACTCTAATACTATATCACTATCTATAATGTTATTACGAGGAAAGCCCATTGATATAAGCTGCTTATATACCTCTTCCTTGTAATCCTTAACAGCAATTACAACAAAATCATTACTATGACTTCTTATTAATTCTTCTGGAGATATTACCGGCAGTCCGCAATAAGCACTTTTTTGTTTCTTTATGTCCTTGTCACAAAAGCAATACCAATTAAGCTTATCAAATAATTGATACAAATGATTTCCCCTAATCCCTGCACCATAAATTATTAGTTTTTTTGAAGGCTCTGAGTTAAGAAGTTTACTAAAAATATTATAGTATTTACTAACAGATTGTAGTTTGTTTCTATCAAACTCTGGTAATGTTGATATCATACTAAATAAATAGTTATAATCATGTGTAAGATTAAATAACATTCTAAACGAAAAAATCATTTTTGATTTCTCATCCAATAAACTGTCATAAATCGATTTTACTTTTGGAAATATCTCTCTAATTGTATTGTACATAGGTTTTCTCCTCAATCATACTTTTTCATTTTCTTGATTTGAACTCAACTCAATATTTCTTAATTTATTTCGTAACATTGAATTCTCTTTTTTTACCTCATTTAATTCGTCATTAGCACCAGGTATCCGCACCAGAGCTCTTAGTGTAGATTTTTTTATAGTGATATAATTCTGATCTTTAGCTTTATCTGTATAATCATGGGTACATATATGTGGTTCAGACTGCAATGATAGTTTATCAGTTATATCGCATACCATTACATCTGGAGAAAAAATTGTAACTGGATAACCAAGCATATTGTTAACAGCTGATAATGGTATCTTGTACTGTTCTAAAACAAACCTTACTCTCTCGGAGAGTGACATAAATTCATTGTTTGGCTCAAAAGACGTTTTGTTATAACTATTAAAAATATTTATCATTATTTCATTTTTAGCCATCCCTCCAAAAACCCATTCAGAGATGTTTTGCTCATCCAATAAACTAAAAAATGCTCTGCAATATCGGATATAATTAAAAGGTAAATCTATGATAATTCTTCTATCTAAATATATACCACCGCTCTCGATAATGTTTTTTAATGCAAAATAATTTGATACAAATTCATATTTTCCACAATTATAAGCACTAAAAATTATTTCATTTGTAGTATAATCACAATTTTTTTCATTTAGGATTATAACATTACATCCATCATAGAACGCTTTTTCCTTAATAGTCTCTATATAGTCATAAGGAATATCTCCTCCGAATCCACTAACATATACATTTCGAGGTATAGGGTTATCAGGTAAGTTTACATATGTTTTAAGCCTATCATAGAGATAATCGTCTTCTTGCAAAACTCTATTGTTTTGCAAGTGACCCCATAATTCTTTCAGGTGCTGTATATATTTATCGGTGAATAACCATCTTTTTCTTAAATCACTATTTATATGACGAGCAATATATGCTAATACATATTCGCTGTATTGAGGATTACAATTTTTTATAGCATATTTTCTTGCCCTGATTGTATCAAGGTTACTTATTGCAAAAACTGTATTGCTATCCGAGCCATATCGTCTCATATAGTAATATACCGGCAGGTCAATATATCCAATTTTTTTTGCATATGAATGAAGAATCAGAGAATACCCTAAATCCTCTGTACTCATGTTTTCCGGCATTTGTCCTGCCTTTTTGATCAATCTTTTATGGATTAACTTATTGCACAAGTAGACCTGTCCGTTTAGTATTAATGTCTCAGTAGTTAAGGGTTCTTGCAAAACACCATATATAACCTTGTCATGACCTGTAACGAGCCATATAGGAGCACACACTATATCCAAATCCTCTTGTATTGCCTTAGCATAAAGTGCCTCAACAGCCCTAATATCCATAATATCATCTGAATCACAAAAAGCAAAATAATCACCACGAGCTAATTCGAAAGCAATATTTCTAGGAGCACCTGCTCCATGAATATGAGGTATTGTTCTGACAATAAACTTCTCTGGATATCTTTCTTTATACTTTTCGAGGATACCGAGTGATCCGTCTGTTGAACCATCATCAACGGCAATTATTTCAATGTCTTTAAATGTTTGACTTATTAATGAATCGAGGCACCTTACCAAATACTCTTCTGTATTATAAACAGGAACCACTATTGATACTTTGGGTAACATTTGTCCATTCTTTTGCATGTTCTCCCCTCTTCCAGAGCATAAAATAGAAAAATCCATTTAATTTAGTTATTCTTTCTTATCCAAATACTTCCTCCATGTATAGGTGACTCTATAGGCCAGTATTCCATGAAAATATTCAAGTATTTTTTCTCAAGCATATTTTGAAAAAATATAATAGAATAGTTCTTATTATTTTGCAAAAAGGCCCTGAGTAAATAGAGTTCATTCCATCCAATATCCACTGCTTGGGGTACTCGAATGGGTAAAATATATCATGTAAATGAATGTACACACCCTTTTTGAGTCTGGGTAAAATTTCAAAAAATAGATAGTTTACATCTGAACCTATCTTTGAAACATGTGTAGAATCGATAAATAATACATCACCACTTTCTAATTGTTCAAATACGTCTAATGGTACATCCTGTAACCCTTTTTCTATTAGATTTATGTTATCAGTTTTTTTTAGTATACTCTTTAATAAATTGGCATTTGGCTTAATAAATGTAAGCTCAATTTTATTGTCCAAGTAAAATTCATTAGTATCCAGGGTCACAGCAGATGTAAAACCTGATCCGACTTCAATAAATTTTTTAGGGCTTAAAATCCTAAGCATACAATGTAGGCCTATTGCATCACCTGGACTTAAGCTCGAATTTCCATACCTATACCTTAATGGCGTCGAGCCTAAGTCAACAAAAATATCTTCCCAGTTAGGTCAAGATGAGTGCAATTTTATCATTTTATTGAGATACAGAAGTTGTTCCTTTTCATTTAGGTCAATATCAAATAATTCTTTCTGATCATCAAATATTTCTTCACCTTTGTTGACTATTTCGTCAATATCAGGATACAAGGAATAGAAGTGCCCTATATACGGAAATTTAGTAAATACGTCCTTTGACTTAAAAACAGGAATGAATCGAAAAATATTTAATATATCTGGTGAAACTATATATGGAAAGTCTAGATTTTTTAGTTCAGCAATAGTATCATCCGATTTAAGAGGGGAAACTAACACAACAACATCATTTTTATATTTACACAGTTCGTTTAGAGATATACAACGTACTCCATTAATTAAGGAACCTTGCTTACTTGTACTATTATCACAAAAGTAATCAACAACAACATTTATTTTTTCAAGGTAATTATGAAGCCATAATCCATTCTGACCGGCTCCGAAAATTACAACTAGTTCAGGTTTATTACCACTTTCAATTTGATTAAATATCAAGCGACTTACTACTATATTATATTTGTTCATAATTTACTACTCCTCTTATATAATGATATACCAATATCTTAAATAACTAGACATTTTTCAATCTATATCTTTTTACTTAATCTAACATAGTCACGCTTACCATACTTGCTTATAAAATTCTTTCCTTTTTTCTTTATAGCAAAAAACAAAAGTTTTTTACATTTCAACCGAATAAATAGTGGAATTAGTATACTACCTTTATTTCTTTTTCTTTTATATACTTTACCGGCTTCCAGAACTAAACTATCGTTTATAACATTTGATAATCTTGATAGTATTTCTTTATATGAGAAATGTTGATAATAAGCACCTAACCGAACTAATCCTGCTATTAGTTGATCATAAAAACGTTGCATAAGAATTATTTTTTCTTTTGAATTAATATTATCTTTAATTCCATGATACAGTTTTTTAAAATATTCCATTTTAAGTTCGTATACGTCAGGTGTAAAATATGATACTGCACTTATCCGCTCTGTAGAATCATATATATAGTAGTTATACAAAGTCTCGTTTATTACATAAATGTTACGACATTTTAGTAAATATTCAAGAGTGAATAGTCCATCTTCTCCCATAATATAAGAAGAATTAAATTTAAGCTTGTTACAATTTATTAAAGAGCTTTTAAATAACATATTACAAGAACTTAAGATTAACTGAGATATATTTTGATCAATATAACCTAAAAATAAAAATTCATCTCTTTTGTACAAAGATGCTTTCGAACTAACTTTTTTTTCTCTACCAATTACAGAGTATCCACAAATTACCACATCACACTTTTGGGTAATAACTTCTTCTATAAGAGTTTCTATCATATAACTTATTATTTCATCATCTGAATCAACAAATTGTATGTAATCACCTTGTGCTACTTTTAATCCAAAATTGCGAGTCGCTGATACTCCACTATTTTTTTGATGAAAGACCTTAACACGAGAATCCCTAATGGCATATTCTTCGCATATTTCTCCAGAATGATCTGTTGAACCATCATTTACTAAAATTATTTCTATATTAGTATATGTTTGCCCCAATATACTTTCTATAGCTCTCACTAAATATTTCTCAGTGTTATAGACTGGGACAATGACCGATACCGTAGGTTTTTCATATATGAACATATTATCTCCTTCGAGAAAGTTATAATCAGGCGATGATCCACTAGTAAATATTCATAAACACCTTGAATAATCCTCCTGTTCTAAATAGTCTTTAACCTTTGTATTATCTCACAGTAATCGTCTTATCAGGTGAAACTTGAAACAGTTCCCAATCAATTTCCTGTTTAGTTATTACAAAAGGAAATCCTTCTGACTTAAGTTGTTTAACTATTTGTCCTGGGGCCCTATTAGCAACAATAACAAGTGTATGATCTTTTAGTGTTTTAAGCTCATAAATAGGTATACAGCTAATTCCATTAATATCTTTTCCGCACTTGTTAGCATCATTATCTGAAAAGCAATCTATGGAAACTAGTTTACCGCTTAACTCATGATATAAACGAATACCATATTCACCTGCACCAAAAATACATATACGGTTTGCTTTTCTATCTGAAAGTGTATTTATGTATTCTCTTAGATGTAAAAGCCCGCTTTCGAGATTATCAGGCACTTCAGATTCTTCAAATTTTTGTTTTGAATACTCGTAGGCTTCATCCATTTTCCCCGCTTTAAAAAAGCAACACATTTTATAATAGAAATTATACTGACTACCAAACATTGAACACATCTCTTTTTTAGTTAAAGCATTTAAAAAGCCATGATGTAACCTACATCGTTCTAAATCGTGGCATATTAACGTTCTGCTTCCCTGCTGGTTATGAACTCTAGTTAAAATCAGCGGCTCAGGTATATAAATAGTTCTTTGGTTCCTAAACATACGAAACCATAGGTCATAATCCTGAGTAGTAATTAAATTTCGATCAAAAAGGCCAACTCTATCAAAATGACTCTTGTGCACAAGGAGGCTACATCCATGTACTAATCCTAATAAAACAGGAAATACCGAATCAGTTAATTTTTCTAACGGATATGTTCGGCTATGTTGTATACTCGTCGTCAATTGGGAATTAACGTCCAACAAGTCATAATCAGATAAAACAATGACGGTCTTATCTTGATTCTTTTTTATCGTAAAAATCTGTTTTTCAATTTTTTCCGGGTAATACATATCATCATGGGAAAGCCAAGAGAAATATTCTCCTTGCATCTTTGAAATTCCTAAATTAAGTGCAGTTGCAACTCCACCATTTTCTTTATAGAAATAGCGAACTTTATCACCGTAGGATAATGCTATTTTCTCTGTTGCACCATTATCACATGAACCATCATTAACAACAATTACTTCAATATTGGAATATGTCTGTTTTAATGCACTATCTATGGCATCTTGCAAATAGTTTTCTCCGTTATAAACTGGTATTATTATTGACACCTTTGGCTCTAACATGATTAACCTCACTCCTTGAATCAAATTAGCATGTTCTTGAACGTCTTATTATTTCTTCATATAAATAAAAAAACGTTATAATAAATCTCATATTAATAGTATTTATCTGATATTTTCTTACCCTTTAGACTCGCTTTTTACACTAGTTAGGATTGTTAAATAGATTTTCTATTGCTGCTCTAATCATATAGCTATGTTTATATTAAACTGCTATTCCACATTCAGGTACTAATGTAATCTCACTTGATAACGTTCACTCAAAAACTATTGCAGGATGTCCAGATGCCATTGCTTCAATCACCATTAATCCAAAAGTCTCGGTAAGTGATGAAATGATAAAATTATCCCTGTCCGCAAATAGTCATATAGGGTCTCAAAATTATGCTGCCACCTAATATAATAACAGTATACCTTTCAGATAAGTGAGGAGGTAATGTTTCGCCGCCAACCGTAGTCAATTTTACAGGAACTAATTTGTCAAGAACATCATTCCTCTTAACAGGTACCCTTTCTTTTCTAATTACATATTTATCATTCACTTTACAATATTCATATTTTATCCCACCTGAAGAATAGTTAATAGCGAACATTTAACCAAACTAATTTTTGAACTTTATTATATTTCCTACTTTCCCCACACCTTCTTATTTATAATATCGGTATAACTTTGAATAATTCTTATCACAATTGAAGAGACATTCATTTCAGAATAATCCGAAACATTTGATCCAAATTCTCCTTGTTGAGCCATTTTAGTAGCAATATCAACAGATTGTAATATCTGTTCCTCACTAATTCCCCCTATAATAAAGCAACCTTTATCCAACGCCTCAGGTCGTTCAGTTGAAGTTCTGATACAAACTCCAGGGAAGTGTAAAATTGCACTTTCCTCCGGCATAGTCCCACTATCGGATACTACGCAAAACGCATTTTGCTGCAGATAATTATAATCCGTAAAAGAAAACGGTTTTAACTGTTGGACTAAATGATGAAATTTAAATTCCCTTTTCATAATAAAATTAGCGCTTCTCGGATGTACTGAATATATAACAGGTATCTGATATTTCTCTGCCATGGTATTAACAGCATTCATTAAGCTTAAGAAATTTTCTTCTATATCTATATTTTCTTCACGATGTGATGAAAGTAAGATATACTTTCCTTTTTCCAATGTTAATTTATTTAGAATTTTACTGCCATCGATTTTACTTCTGTGTACATTAATAACTTCAGCCATGGGTGATCCCGTAACATATATATGTTCTTTTCTAACCCCTTCAGCAAGTAAATATCTCCTTGCATGTTCAGTATATGGGAGGTTCACATCTGAAGTATGATCAATAATACGTCTATTTGTTTCCTCAGGAAGATTCTCGTCAAAGCAGCGGTTTCCAGCCTCCATGTGAAATATCGGTATCTTTAATCTTTTAGCGGAAATAGCTGATAATGCAGAATTAGTATCACCAAGAATTAAAAGTGCATCGGGCTGCAAGTCTAACATTAATTTATAGGACTTGGCAATAATATTACCCAGTGTATCACCCAAATTTTCCCCGACAACGTCCAAATAATAATCAGGACTACGGAGCTGCAAATCCTTATAAAAAATTTCATTCAAATTGATGTCATAATTTTGTCCTGTATGCACAAAAATATGATCAAAATAGAGGTCAGCTTTTTTTATGATCTCGGAAAGCCGAATAATTTCAGGGCGAGTCCCTACAATTGTCATTAGTTTCAACTTGTTCAACATCATCACCTCTTAAAAATAGTGTAAATAGAGCCCCTTATGAGTGAGAATCCATTCACTGGTATCTTTTATCATCTGTTCGTAGGATGGAACTATAAAATCAAAATCATTTCTGTTATTTTTCAAGGATTTATCTACATGAATTAAATCACTTGGTAAAATTTCAATCTTTTCCTTCTTTATATTATCGTTAAATAACTTTAAAAGTTTATACTTACTTATTGTCTCATTATTCACGAGATGGTATATTCCGCACAGATTCTCCTCTATCGCACGCTCAAAAGCCTTTGCCAAAGTTATTGTTGATACTCCGGTCCAAATTGCTGAAACAAAACCACTTACCGGAGAAGCCTGATTAAGGAACCAATTTAATAATCCGGACCCGCCTCTATTTCTGTCTGGTCCGATTATTGATGTCCTAATTGTAAGATTTTTATCGTCATTTATCTCGCCTAATGATTTTGTTAATCCATAAAAAGAGTCACTGTCCTTGAAGCTGTCCTCATTATAACTACCATCTTTTCCTGAAAAAACGCAATCTGTGCTTAAATGGATTAATTTAGTCCTTTTATCTTTAAGACAATGAACAATAAAGTTCGGAAGATAACTATTTAAAAAAATCCCATCCGCTAAGTTTTTATCTACATCCGTGTTAAGCACCCCTATGCAATTAATAACTGCATCAAAATCCTCTTTTAAAATTGCCTCACTAACAGCATCTCTATCCAGAGCGTCACCAACAATATTCTCACAGTAGTCAACTGGCTTTCTTGAAAACCCTACAACACTATGACCTTTTTCTTTCAAATAAATTGCTGCAGTGTGGCCTGCCATACCTCCGGCACCAAGTATCAATATTCTCATTTCATCAACTCACTTTGCACATAATCCTGCATTAAAAGCTTTTCCTTAACCTGATCAACATCGAGAATGGCAGTATTGTTCGAATTAAATTCTACTAATTCTGGCTTTTCCGTCTTTCCCACTTCAAAGTATTGCGCATAATTAAGATCCCTATTGTCGGCTGGCACCTGATAATAGTTTCCCAAATCCCTTGCATGAATACATTCTTCCTTCGTAAGTAAAGTTTCATAAGACTTCTCACCATGACGAATTCCAATATATTGGGTTTCTGCTTTAGGACTGAATATTTCTCTAACTGCTTGTGCTAAAACACCTATCGTACATGCAGGGGCTTTTTGAACCATAATATCCCCTGGCTGCGCATTTTCAAATGCAAATAAGACAAGTTCTACCGCTTCATCCAAACTCATAATAAATCTGGTCATATTGGCGTCTGTGATTGTTAGTGGTTTACCCTGCTTTATTTGTTCGATAAACAATGGAACTACAGAGCCCCTTGAACACAAGACATTGCCATACCTTGTTCCACATATAACAGTCTTGTTCGTCGTACGTGATTTCGCCACAAATACACGCTCCATCATCGCTTTACTTATACCCATGGCATTAATCGGATAGGCAGCTTTGTCCGTGGAAAGGCAAATAACCTTTTTAACACTTTCTGAAATTGCCGCTGTCATAACATTGTCCATTCCGATAACGTTTGTTTTGACTGCTTCCATTGGAAAGAACTCACAAGATGGTACCTGTTTCAACGCAGCTGCATTAAAGACGTAATCCACCCCAAACATTGCACTTTGAACACTATGCAAATCACGGACATCCCCAATGTAAAATTTAAGTTTATCATTATTATAATACTTTCTCATATCATCCTGCTTTTTTTCATCCCGTGAAAAAATACGGATTTCCTTTATCTCAGTATCTAAAAATCTCTTTAATACTGCGTTTCCGAAAGAACCTGTTCCACCTGTTATCATCAGCGTCTTATCTTTGAACAAATGTTATCACCCCTTGTATGAATAAATAAAGTGAACCCTCCCACTAATATTTTATAATGTTTGTATTTTCCTTTTCTAAGAACATCTCCATTATGCCTGCAATTGCGATAGATTCCATCGGTGTCAATTTAAATCCTTTCCTTGCATTACCATTTATCATAGATATAAAGTCACTTAGTTCATATCGAAGACCGTCTCCTGCAAACTTAGCATAAAACTTTTCGTTTTGATCAGGTTGTTCATGGCGTATTTCAAAATGCTGTGTCTTCCACCATGGTGCCTCTACATATATATATCCCTGGTTTCCTGAAATTAAGAGCTGGCCCTCAGATTTAATACCTAAACCAACTTTCGAGGTTGAGATAGAGTTTTCATATCCGATATATATCTTTGTATATAAATCGACACCATTCTCCTCTAAAAAAGTTTCAAATCTAATGTTTTTATAATTCACACCTAATAACTTAATAATAGCAAGTAGCGGATAACTGGCTAGTTCTGTAACGCTTCCTCCCATTTGTTCCGGCCGCAATTCCCGAATATCTCCGGATACCAACTTTGTAAAACAGGCTTCTACATCACGTATACGGCCTATCCTACCACTTTTAGCAATAGATAAAAGCTGTAAAAACCCAGGTGCATATGCGGTCTTTATTCCTTCGATCAATACTAAGCCCTTATCCTTTGCAAGACTATAAACTTCCTCCGCCTGACTTTGTTGTAACGTGATTGGTTTTTCACAAAGCACATGCTTCCCCTTCTTCAGTGACATTTTTATATAATCATAGTGTGTTATATGAGGTGATGCTATATATGCTGCGTCTATTTTATCAAAAAAGTTATCTAGATTATCTGTAAAAAACTTTAACTCAAATTTTTGTGCGTACTTTTTTGCGCTATCTATATTAGGATTATAGACTCCTTCTAAATTTGCTCCACTTACATACTTTACTTCTGGTGCAAATCGACATGCTATTCTCCCACTTCCTATTATCCCCAAACGTACTATGTTATACTTTTTCTGCCGCATTATGGTGCTAGAAATACCTTTCGTTCTCTCCAGATATACAACTTCACAATAATCTTTTAAAAAGTCAAACTTTCCTTTCCAATCCGATCCAACAGTAAAAATGTCTACCCCATATTTTTGGATATCTTCAACTTTTTGCCCCTCGTGATCTTCGATAATGATTTTATCTGCTAAACCGGTCTCTTTTATATTTTCGATTCGTTCCATCAAAGAATCTATAACATTTAGTTTTCCCCTGTACTCGTCATATTGCTCAGTAGTTACTCCAACAATGAGATAATCTCCAAGTTCCTTGGCACGTTTTAATAGTTTATAATGTCCTTCATGAAATAAATCAAAAGACCCGTACGTAATTACTTTTTTCATCAGCCGCTCCTATCTATAACACATTTAATTTCATTTTTTATCTTCAGGTAATAATCTATATCTGGTAGCAGCATGCCCCTGTCGTTGCTCTATTGGTGGTAACTCATGATAATTTCCAAATTTAAATGTAAGATACTCGTCATAATCTTTAGGTCCAGGAAATATATACCCTTCAAATTCTATTGGTGATAATTCCGTGTACCATTTCTTAAAATAGCCGTAATAACCGTTATTAGGTGTAGGAAATGTTAAAATCCTTACCATACTTGAAGGTTTTTTATTACTTGATATCTTCAACATATCGTACATCTTGAAAATAAAATTTCTCGGTAATAGTGAAAGAATTCTATACATAGCCCTCAAGGTCACCTTTTTATCTGACTTGGTACCGGCTTCTGACCAAAGCATTTTTCTGATTATTGTACAGGTTAAATTATGTATACGACGAATCATAAGATTTTCGGGTACATTATCTAAAGGAAATATATCAATAAATACCCCTGTAGGAAAATTCATATGTTCTTGTCCCATGCGAACAAATTCAGTTCCAACTCGCCTTATTTTACCATATCCCCACCGATAACCTGGAGTATTTTTGTGTGTTTGTAAAAAGAATCTAGCCTTATCCAATTCTTTTTCACATGCCTCGCAAAAGCGTTCATATTCTGGACGAAGCATAGCCACATCAGCATCATCATCCCAGGGAATATATCCACCATGTCTAACAGCGCCCAAAAGTGTACCCGCAATAATACAGTATTTGATATTAAATTTTTTACATATTCTATCAACTTCAATAAGCATTTCTAGTTGTATTAACTGTAACTTACGTAAGTCTTCAGGTGGCATTACGTTAAATGTAAGTTCCAAGACACACACCTTCCAATTAACAATCACTTAATGATGCAAAATTATTATAATATATTATCATAACGATCGAGAAATCCATTATCATCCAGGATGTTATACATTTTAATCCTTATACTTATATATTTTGAAATTAGCTCATCAGTCTTTTTATTAACTTTACCATTATTTAGAAATGCACGAATAATCATTTTATGTTCTTCACAAAAAGAGTCTTCATATTTACAAAACATAGCTATACTATTACTAAACAGTATAGCTATTACAGCGAAATTAGTATGCCAGTCGTTCTCTGGTTCTACATTTTTACTAGCCGCGAGTGCTGTATCAATAGCTAATTGTTCCTGATTTGTTATCATCATCGCCAAGTAGGTTGTTTCATCCTGACCATCAAATTCTTGATTATATTTGATTGCATAATAAATAAATACTTTATGCAATTTTGTTTTTTTCAATATATTTAATATACACTCGATATTTTCTTTTCTTGCTATGTCAATAATACTATTTATAAACAAAATTATCTCTTCTTGTGGCTGGGCCTCAATAATATTGATAATCTGCTGTAACACTAACTCTAACTCCCACTTATTAGCTACTTTCACTGCTTCCAGGTAATGTGTCAGGGCATCGTCAGATTTACCTTGTTTCTGTCTTATATATCCTAATTTATAATAAGTATCTGCCAACGCTCCAACAAATTTGTTGATATATGGCAAAGAATAATTTCTATTTATCTCTATTGCTTTATTTAGCCATTTATAACTTTCCTCGTACTCACATAATCTAAGTTTTTCAGCCCCTAACATATAAGCATGTACAGGGAACTGAGGATATTTTTTAAACGCCATTTCAATGAGAGAGTTAACCTGCTCCTGAGTAAATCTATCTCTGTTTTTTGCCATCAATACATACATTATCTCGTAGACACTGATCATATTAGTTCTATTTTTAATAACCAGTTCAACATCTCTTTGCTTTATAAATAAATTATAAAACTTTATAGCTTCATCAGTATTTCCGTTTTTACTATTTTCTCTGAACAAGTAAAAATATAGCTCCGTACTTATTTCTTTACCTTCAGAATACACACTATTTAAAATTTCAAGATTTCTCCGTGATTTCGCTTCAATTAATTGATCCTGATATCCGGAATGATATATTTCTATGTCTGTTCTCACATGTAATAACATAGTTCTTTTACTGTGAACTATATCTTCATGGATACTTCCTCTATATCTTATTTCATTTGTATTTCTAAAAATTCGGGTAACGGTGTTTCGATGCCTTATCTTTTCCAGGGAAAAGTCATACTCACACATAGTTGTTACAACTACATCTTCCTTTTTATGAACTTTGCTCAGCACATTTAATAAAAAGGATCTTTTGAGGTTGGGCACAAACCACTCATCTGCGTCTAAAAAAATAACCCAATCACCTTTAGCATGCTTCAATGCATAGTTTTTTGCAGCTGCAAAGTCATTACACCACTCAAAAGTAAGGACTTTCGCACCCAAATCTTCACATATAGCTACAGTATCATCGGTTGACCCGGTATCGACAATGATTATTTCGTCAACAGCCTCCCGGTAGCTTTCGATTGATCTTTTTATATTTTGCGCTTCGTTTTTTACAATAGAACATGCGGAAATCTTCACGTTAAACCCCTTTATTGTTTTAGTTTAAAAATAATATACCATTAGGAAAGCAAAAATAAAATATAATTTGCCAACAAATCAATGTCACATATTGGAAAAAGAGGCAAAGGCTTAAGCCCTTGCCTCTTTTATGAAAATTAATTACTGTAATAATTGAAGAACACTCTGTGGCTGTTGATTAGCCTGTGCAAGCATAGCCTGAGCTGCCTGAGTCAAGATATTGTTCTTTGTGAACTCAGTCATTTCTTTAGCCATGTCTACATCACGGATACGTGATTCAGAAGCCTGCAGGTTTTCAGAAGCTGTATCCAGGTTGTTGATTGTGTGCTCAAGTCTGTTCTGGATTGCACCCAGTGCCGATCTCTGATGTGATACTTTAGAAATAGCATTGTTAACTGTTTCTATAGCAGTAGCTGCACCAAATTTAGTTGAAATATCAATATTATCAACTCCAATAGCTTCTGCTCTCATGTCACCCATGGATATAAACATGGATTGACCAGCGTTTGCGCCGATCTGAGCCATAACTGAACCATCGAGATCGCTATTTGCAGCTTCATATTTATTGAATACAAAGGTAATACTATCTCCAACCTTCATATCTGCATTAAGACCACCTGAAGATAAATTAATAGTTACTGAGCCTGATGAAACGAAATCAGTTCCAAATGTAATTGAAGTGTCAGTAGCATTTAAACCTGTAGTCGCTGTTAATGCAGCTGTTGTTCCGTCGCTATTAACAACCATATAGTCGGCCGCAACAAAACCAGCATTACCTGCATCATCAGCAATTCTCACCAACATAACAGCTCCATCCATTTTAGCTGCTGTAGCACCACTGCTTACATCGTTAGTTAATTTATTGATAGCTGACCTATCAAATTTTACTGCTGAATTGTTATTAATTGATGCTGAGCCCTCTAAAGCCTCTGTTACACCCTTTGCACTACCATCAAGTAACTTCTTGGTATTGAACTCTGTAGTATTTCCTATTCTGTCAAGTTCACTGATAAGCTGCTTAACTTCTGCCTGAAGTTCTTTTCTATCAGCATCTGTATTAGTATCATTTGCTGACTGAACTGAAAGTTCTCTCATTC